>CAYVVO010000130.1:0-10347 GCA_964455275.1 uncultured Candidatus Bathyarchaeia archaeon
CAGAGGCTGTAAATCAAGTACTCCGCTAAGTTTTCGGCGAAAAACTTAAGACATACATGTTGAAACCGTAATACCTCAAAACACGGGTGTGTAAAATATCATGATGATTGATTGGACAATTGCGCCGATTACGGCTATAGCCTCAATACTAGTTGCAATTTACCTTTATTTCTACGTAAACAGACAAAGTAGCGGAACCGCGAAGATGCAGGAGATTGCGGGTGCCATACAAGAAGGTGCCAGAGCATTCCTAAAAGTGGAGTTCAAATATCTTGCAGTTTTCGTTGTGGTGGTAGCCGTCGTCTTAGCGATATTTCTTGATCCCTTTATGGCAGTAGCCTACGTTTTCGGCTCAGTATGTTCGGCAGTGGCAGGTCTCTTGGGAATGACAGTTGCATTAAAAGCAAACGTCAAATCAGCACGTGCAGCAAAACAGGGACTGAACAAAGCATTTCCCATAGCTTTCCGTGGAGGAGCAGTTATGGGCTTAGCCGTAGTTGGATTAGCTCTTCTTGGAATAAGTGTTGTATATGCACTTAGTGATGGTAACGCTCAGTTGATTTTAGGCTTCAGCTTTGGAGCAAGCGCAATGGCACTGTTCGCAAAGATTGGAGGTGGAATCTACACAAAAACTGCTGATGTGGCTGCAGACCTTGTAGGCAAAGTGGAAATGGACATCCCTGAAGATGACCCTAGAAACCCTGGAGTTATAGCGGACAATGTTGGCGACAACGTGGGTGATGTGGCAGGCATGGGAGCAGACCTTTTTGACTCCTATGTAGCTAGTATCGTTGCAGTTATGATACTGGGGGTGGCGCTATCCACCAATGTTCTGTTTACATCAGTATCATTTGTTGACGTGCCACTGGTGTTTGCGGGACTAGGAATTGTGGCTTCAATCTTGGGAGTTGCAATAGTTCGAGTGGGCAAAAAAGGAAATCCGGGAAATGCACTCAACATGGGAACATATCTAACATGCATCATTTTTGCTCTCATAACGCTCGCAGCAACATACTACTTGGACATTAATATTGGCGTCTGGGCAGCAGCAATCATTGGATTAGTTGGCGGTGTCGTTATCGGAATCACAACGGACTACTTTACGTCGATCGACAAAACTCCAGTAATAAAAACAGCCGAAGCATCACAAACTGGCGCTGCGGTTAACATAATCACAGGCTTTTCTTACGGATTGCTAAGCATGTTTCCGGCGCTTCTAGGAATTGCATTTGCATCTATAGGATCATATACAGTAGCCGAATACTTCATTGGAGAAGAAATTGGAGCTGGAGTTTATGGAATTGGCATGGCGGCAGTTGGAATGTTATCTATTGTTGGAATGATTGTGGCTGGTGACGCTTTCGGACCCATTGCAGACAACGCGGGAGGAATCGCAGAGCAAGCAGGGTTAGAAGAGGAAGTGCTGGATATCACTGCCAAGCTTGATGCAGCGGGTAACACTTCTAAGGCTATAACTAAAGGGTTTGCTATTGGAGCAGCAGGATTAACAGTAATTGCGTTGCTTGCAGCGTTCCAAGCGATAGCTCAAGAGGAACTTGGTGTAACAATCGACTTTAATCTAATGGATCCGCTGGTTTTGACTGGTGCACTTATTGGCATTGCGATACCAGCAGTGTTTTCAGCTATGGTAATGCTTAGCGTTGGCAAGAATGCATTTATTATGATCGAGGAAATCAGGCGGCAGTTCAGGGAGATTCCGGGTCTTAAAGAGGGAAAAGAGGGCGTGAAAGCAGATTACGCGTCTTGTGTTGACATAGCCACAAAAGGTGCATTGAAGGAGTTGATTCCTCCAAGTGTTCTTTCTATCGGCATCACATTGGCGGTTGGGTTCATTGGTGGAATACATGCTCTTGGCGGCTATCTGGCAGGCAGCATCTTTTCGGGGCTAATCTTTGCTCTGTTGATGTCTAATGCTGGCGGATTATGGGACAACGCCAAGAAGTACATTGAAGCTGGTGCGTTTGGCGGTAAGGGTTCAGATACTCACAAGGCTGCTGTTGTAGGCGACACTGTGGGAGACCCATTCAAGGACACTGCGGGACCTTCACTGAACACCTTGATAACTGTTATGTCTTTGGTAGCTTCAGTGTTTGCTCCAACAATAGTCCTGTATGCACTACTGTAGAAAACGCAGCTAGATAGATGACTTGCCGAGGAACGTCCACCCCTCGGTCACAAACCTTTCTTTTCTATATTTTTCAGCCAGCTTCTGCTCGTACTCTGTGAGTGCATCCGTAACAAACTGCACATTCAGCGCTTTCTCGAAGCCCCTAACTAATGCTTGGTAAGCTTCTTCTGTAGAAAACTCTGAATCAAGCTCTTGCCTTGTAGAAGTCAGCTTTCTTTTCGACACCTTCAGCACATCGTTTAATGTTTTTGCCCAAGGAACCTTCAGAAACGTGAACATTTTTTCATGATCAATGTCCAGCAGGAACGTTCCGTGCTGAAGCAGCACGCCTTTTTTGGATGATTGGGCGTTTCCGGAGATTTTTTTTCCGCTTATTGTGAGGTTGGGGCACCGTTTAGGGTCTGGTGGGTGGTAGTCGGCTTTTGCTCCCAAGATTTTAACTGCCTCGTTGAGTCCGCTACAGATTTTCTGGTATGCACTGAGCAGGTCCAGGTCCTTGCATCCCAGGTCTTTTGTTTTGGTTATTATGCTGTAGGTTATTTCCCCCTCAGAGTCGTGGTATACGGCTCCGCCGCCTGTGATTCTTCTCACAATGTCCACGCCGTGTTTTCTGCAGTTTTCTACGTGAACTTCGTCTGCTAGCTTTTGGAAGCGTCCTATGGAGACGGCTGAGGGGCTCCACCTGTAGAAGCGAAGAGTGTTGGGTACCCGATTTTCGATTCTGGCTTTCATTATTGTCTCGTCGACTGCCATGTTTGTGTACGCGTCTGCTGTTTCGGGTTTGAGTAGTCTCCAGTTGTCCATTTTAGCTTCAGGAGATAAAAAGTGGAGAGGAGATTATTAAAGTTGAAGTATGCTTGGAAGGGTTATGATGGTTCTTCTTGGAAAATCAGAAAAAATACTGTTTTCAACAATGAACCTCTATTAGTCCCCTAATATGAACGATTTCTGTTGGTTGCTTGGTGTTTTTTGGGTAGTCTCTTTTTATAAATTCTTGCTGCAAAGGTTGTGGTGATTAGCAGAGGCAGAATAATCCATTAGGGAAGTCCTGCAGAATGGCCCAAAATATACTCATCCAAAAGTTGGTCACCAAGCCAAAGTGTAGCCACGAACGGTTCATCTGGATCGTTGGTCAAAATCCAGAGGATAGAATGACTTATTGTTCGTTCCTCTCCTGCACTGAGGTTACCAATCTGCAACGGTTCAGACAAAGTTTCAACATCATAAAATTTTATACTTAAAGTCAAGCCATTAACATCATTAATCCCAAAGTTATGAACAGTTACATTAGCGGTGGATACGATCAACATACCGCATATTGGACTAAAACCAGTTTTTGTGAATCGTGTAATCTTTACTAGGTTCGTAACTTGGCTAAGTTGGTTTTCTAGTTCACTAATTTGGTTATTAAGTTCACTATTTTGGTTTTGCAGTTCAGTGATTTGCCCCTGATAGTCCCCTAATTGATTTTGCAAGCTGATATTCTGATTAACTACAAACAAAGAGACAGAAGCTAAACCAAAAATCGTGATGAAAACCAAAACATAGAATATGTTTTTATTAATCAGGGCTTCCCCCAAGATTGATTTTTGGATTATTTTTACATAAAAGGGTTGTTGTAAAGATTTCTTGACCTATCGAATAATACGTTAGTCAATTTTTCTTGACTAAAACTGTTTTTCACTTTCTTCTGATTAGTCTCCTAATATGCACGCTGAAAAGGGTGGTTTGTGGCGCGGTAACTAGGGCAGAAAAAGAGTTAACAAACTACAGTTTAGACATAAAAAAGCGAATAAAATCTTCCACGGATTTACGGTAATAGTTAAATGCCGCTGTTTCTTTGTATTTGCTCTAACAAGAATAAGGGCTCCTCTCAGATGACTGTGCTAGAGCAAAATTCGAATCCTCCCCCTGTCTCCCTCATCTTAGGCTTATTTTATGGTCTCACCTTCTGCGCCTCCGCCCGCCTTCCCCACACCACAAATTACATCACAGGCATCGGAGCAGTAAACCTTGTTGCCATGAGACTTGGCGTCTTATTCAACTCCTTATCGGTCGTCACTTAATGGAGAAAAAGGGATGCTGGAAACTATCGCAGAAATATTGCGGGCAACAATAGCGGTAGGATTAGTGACAACTGGAATACTGGCAATACTGATCTGGGTAAAGAACCTCACCATAAAAATGAGCATCCTCAGACTCTTCGTTCAGATAATAGCTTCAATCGCGATTTTTGTGATCTTGCTTTTCTGGCCTCTTCCTTGGGACCCTATACTTTCTGGGCTCGTTTTCTTCGCCTTCACTGCAGGTTCATTCATGGTAAGAATGCTTTGGTGCCGATTCTGCCCTGTAGGCGCAACACTATCCATCTTGAACAGTTTTTTGCCCTTCAAGTGTGGTTGCCATCCTGTGCATAGACAAAGTAGAAGTGAAGTGTACAAAATGTGGCATATGCAAAAGAGTTTGCCCCGTGCAGGTCACCGAGGTATACGAAGAAAAGGGAGGCAACGTAACGGCACCGAAATGTATACATTGCTTCCGTTGCGTAGAGATGTGTCCATACGAGGGTTGCCTAAACATAAAAATGGGTGACAAAACAATCTACAAATCCAAAAACTGGCTAAAAGAAGAGGAAGAATGAGGAGAATCTGAATGGCAAGCGAAATCGAAACAGGATCAAAATACATCCCTAAAATGTCTGAGAAAGAGATCGAAGAACTAGGAAACTCGATCAAAGCCGCATCCATTAAAGTGATGGAGAAAAACATCAAAAGAATGAAAAAGGCATGGCCGAACCGACCGGAAGCCATGGAGTACTTTGATGAAATCTCAAACTTTTTTGGGCGACGCGAAAAAGAGATTCGTGAACAAAAAGAGGCGGGAAAAAAGCTCATCGGCTACACCTGCATGTTCGCACCTGTAGAATTCATTTTGGCTGCAGGCGCCATTCCAGTTCGCGTAGGCTCGGGATGGTATGACGCAGCAAAACTTGGAGACAGAATCATGCCTGTGGAGGTCTGCCCGGTCATAAGATCCACGGTTGGCGCAAAGATGGTGAACCTATCCCCGTACCTTGAGCTCAGCGACGCCATAATAACCCCTCTCACATGCGACGGCAGAACCAAACTAAGCGAAATCCTGTCAGACTTCAAGCCTATATGGTATATGACTCCTCCGCGCGTCAAAGATGATCCCCAGTCCCTGAACCTCTGGAAGGAGGAGATGCAGGTGATAAGAAGAAAAATCGAGGAATTGACAGGGACAAAGATCACCAAAAACAACTTGAGGTCATCCATAGAGAAGATGCAGAAGGCAACGAAGGCTTTCCGTAGGCTACAGGACTTGAGGAAAGGTCCTCCAGTAATCACGGGAAGGGATGCTATGCTCGTGAATCAAACCAGCCTGTGGGACGACATAGAACGGTGGACCCAGAAGACAAATGAGCTGTGTGACGAGCTGGAAAAAAGGGTTGAACAAAAAAACTGGGCTTGCTCTCCTAGCACCTCAAGGGTGATGGTTACGGGAACTCCAATGTTATGGCCTGACAGCTGGAAGGTTCCCAATCTGATCGAAGAATCTAATCCTCCGGGAGTGCTGGTTGTTGATGAGCAATGTTCAGGTGACCGAATTCTCTACGACCCGGTGGGGGTAGACGAATGGACTATGAGCGACATGTTCGACGCCGTAAGCGAAAGATACCTTATGGCTTCCACATGCCCCTGCTTCACCTCAGAACATGGAAACGAGGACCGCGTCAACTGGCTCATGGACAGAATCAAAGAGTATAAGGTTGACGGAGTGATTTATTACGTAGTTCGAGGATGCATCCTTTACGCCATGGAATACGCACGAATCAAGCGTATCTTAGACCGAATGGGTCTACCCGTATATTACCTTGACACCGAATATACGAGGGAAGACGTGGGACAAATGAAGACAAGAATCGAAGCCTTCCTAGAGATGCTGGAAGCACGAATCGACATATGAGGAGACGCAAAAATGATATCTGCTGGAATAGACATGGGCACCCAACGGGTAAAAGTAGTCATCCTGAAAGACAAACAGATAATAGCCCGGAGCCAACAATTTTCAGGATTCGAACCCACAAAAGCCGCTGAACAAGCCCTCGAAGAGGCATTACAGAACGCCAAACTGTCCCGCAAAGACATACAGCATATTACAGCCACCGGCGCAGGCGTGAACATGGCGCCCTTCGCAGACAGCACTGTCAGCATGATGGGAGCTGACGCTCGGGCAGGGGCATACTTTTTCTCTTCAGCCAGAACGGTGATAGATGTTGGGGCTGAGGAGGCGCGGGCAGTGAACTGTAACGAAAAGGGGGTAATGCTGGATTTCGTGGTGAACGCTAGATGTGCAGCTGGAGCCGGCACCTTCATCGAGGCAATGGCAAGGGCGCTGGAAGTGGAGTTGGAGGATATGGGTTCCTTGTCCTTGAAGGCTGAGAGGGCGAGTCCCATAAACGCCAGTTGTGTCATCTTCGCAGAGTCTGATGTGGTTTCTCTGATTCACAGAGAAGAACCTAAAACTGAAATCGCCCGGGCTATCTTTGATGCCATGGCTGAAAGGGTTTCCTCTATGGTGTATCGGTTGGGAATAAACCCGGATATTGTGCTTGTGGGGGGCGTGGCTAAAGATGTCGGTTTCGTTGCTTCTCTTAAGAGGAGACTGGGAACGGAAATACTGATACCTGAAGAACCGTGGTTTGCTGGTGCTGTAGGCGCCGCGTTAATCGCTGCCAAAAGAGCTGGAAGGAGGCAATAGGAAGATGGAAAACAAAGAAGGCAAAACGGAATACTGGAGATGGCTTGAATATCAACGGGTTATGCCAAGCAGAGGCTTGAATAACGCTGAAATAATAACTGCTGGAGTGGATGTTGGTTCAGTGGGTTCCAAGGCGGTTATCATGACGGATGGAGACGTATATTCGTGGAGCGTAATGCGAACCGGCTCTAACAGCTCTGACAGCGCCAAGAAAGCGCTTGGTTGGGCTATGGAAGACACCGGCTTGACGTTAAAGGACTTCAACTATATTGTGGGAACGGGTTACGGCAGAGTGAACGTTCCCATGGCTAACAGAGCCATCACAGAAATCGCATGCCACGCCAAAGGCGCCAACTACATCTGGGGACCATCGGTGAGAACAGTGCTGGATGTGGGGGGACAGGACGTTAAAGCCATCCGCTGCGACCAGAATGGCAAAGTAGTGTCTTTCCTGATGAACGACAAGTGTGCCGCTGGCACGGGACGAGGAATGGAGGTCATCGCTGACCTGTTGAAGATACCCATCGAAGAGGTGGGCAAAGTGTCCCTGAGCGTAACAGAGGAACCTAAACCAGTTAGCAGCACCTGCGTGGTCTTCGCAAAGACAGAGGCTGTTGGACTGCTACGTAAGGGATGGTCCAAAGAACAAGTCTTAGCGGCGTACATGAGAGCCATGTCCATCAGAATGAGCGAACTTATAGAGAAGGTGGGTTGCGAAAGAGACTTCGTAATCACTGGAGGTCAATCCAAGAACATTGGCATAGTGCAGAGGGTGGAGAATATTTTGGGCATGAAAAGCCTTCCAGCTCCAAACGTGAAGGAAACCGGACGTGACCCCGTTGCCGCCGGCGCCATAGGGGCAGCCCTGTACGCCAAGGCACTATATGAAAAGTCTTGTAAACGTTGAGGGTGATACAGGTTATAACTTATTATGGTTACCGGGACGGTTCAGGCGAATATTACATAGTGGTTGATGCGGAGAGATGCAACAGCTGCGGCGATTGCACGAAAGTTTGTCCTCAGGATGCTTTGAAGATGGAGAGCATGTTTATTGATTTGGAAGACAAACTTGTAGTCGCGGTCGCAGAGGAGCATCGCAAAAAATTAAGTTACACCTGTTCTCCCTGCAAACCCGAAAGCGGAGATGTGCCCTGCGTTCAAGCTTGCGACCAAGAGGCTATAACCTGTATCTGGAATCCCATGAACCGGAAATGAACAGAAACGAGCACGCTTAGTTTGTTTCAGAAGATTCTGTTGCTGTTTTCTTTTTCTTGAGATAATCTTTTTATTTAGATTGCCTTATGGATGGAATTGTTGGAGACCGCTTGCGATGAATGTAGGAATAGTTGGTTGCGGATGGATTTCTGGGATACACGTCAACGCATGGAGAGACGCGGGAACCTCGGTAGCCGCCGCTTGTGACCTGAACGAAAAAGCAGCTGTGCAATTCGCTGAAGACTGGAAAATCCCCGCTCACTACACTAGCTTCTCTGAGATGCTCAAAAAGGAAGAGCTGTTCGCTGTTTCAGTGTGTGTTCCGCCAAAGTTTCATGCGGACGTAGCTGTAGAGGCTTTGAAGTCAGGCTGTAACGTAGTTGTTGAAAAACCATTCACTATAAACACTAGTGAAGCTGAGAGATTGCTGGGTGCTCTTAAGAAGTCATCTGGGAAACTGACGATAATCCATAGCCAACTGTATGAGCATTCAATTTTTCATGCGATGCAGAGGGTTAAGGCAGGGGACATAGGGGAGGTCATAGGAATGGATGTTGGACTTTTGCACAGCCCTGATGAAATAATGGCAGGGGACAAGAACCATTGGTGCCATAAACTGTCAGGCGGCAGATTTGGAGAAAATTTGCCTCATCCTATATATCTTCTTCAGGCTTTTCTGGGAAAACTGGAAATCAAATCTGTGCTAACTGACAAGTTGGGTTCTCACCCGTGGATGAAGTTTGATGAATTGAGGGTGATTTTGGAGGCGGAAAAAAGCAGGTTTGGAACTATCCACATCAGCTTTAATGCTCCGGGGCACGACCGAACCGACGTTCATGCAAACATTTACGGCACTGGGGGTACAATCCATGCTGGAATCTATCCGGTGAGTAGCCTAGTTGTTTCCAAGCCTGGGCGGGGGATAATGCATTTCGATAATATGGTTCATCAAGCTAAGATTTGGGGCGCGTATTTGGGGAACATCATAACCAAAGGGAAAGGACCCAGCAATTACAGTATTTCTCATGTGCGGATTATCAAGTCGTTTGTGGAAAGCCTCAACGGCAACGGAAAACCCCTTGTCACCCCTGAAATGGGATACGAAAACGTTCAAGTTGTCGAGCAAATCTGCAAACAAATAGACGATACAGTCCCAAAAATAACGTCAACGCAATAAATCAGGTTTGTTCACTTGGCTTTCGCAGCGCATGTTTAACAGTTTTTTCTGTTTCCACGTGTACTAAACGATGCTTTTTTCCGCAGATGGGACACGCCCAAACCTGTCCTGTGTCCACTTCTTTTTTTGTTGCCTTTTTCTTCAGCTGCTTCTCTTCTTTCTCTTTCAGTTTCTCTTCTGGATTGGATTGTGAAAGCCCCCAGGCTCGTTCAAGCAAAAAAAGGGTTACAATTTCTTTTTTGTTTCCTTGTTTGGTTAGGGTAACTAGGTGTTTTCCAGGTGCCTTTTTTCCTGTTGCCTCTTCGTAGGGTTTAATTTCGTAGTTTTCCCTGATGATGGCTGGAACCTCGTCGATGCTGGAGACGATTTTTCGGCTAACTTTATCGTTTTCATCCGCTTGTGTTAAGGAAATCACGTCGTAGAGCATGCCTTCAATTTTGCTTTTCTGAAAAACCATTGTTCTTCCTTCTAACTGGGCGAAGCGGATGCCTGCCGGGCATTTCACAGCCTTAACCAAAATTTTTTCCTGTTCGTTGTCTATGCACAGTTTAAAAAGCCAATTGCCCGTAAGGAAGTCTTTAGCTCTGTAAAAGTTCACTTCGCCGTTTCTTAACTGGCGCAAACTCATGTCGTACCATGCATCTTGGGGTCGCGTTTCAACTCGTTTAACCTTGATATTTTTTAGAAACTGCAAGCGTGTACACTCTCCACATTAGAGTTTTTTGTGTATGGTTTAAGATTTTCGGGGCTTATGCGCTGGCGATAAAAAGAGCGTACGCTGAATGTTCACTAAATTAAATAAAATAAAAAAGAAAAGGGGGGTTGTTAAACCCTTTTGGGTTGTTGAGTTTAGCCTGCGATTTTCTGTCGGATTGTAACTACCGCAAAGATTGCGGCTATTGCCGCGATCAATGATAGGACTACTGCGATCCATACTGGGGTCATGTCAACGTCTGGTTTGGCTTTGATGTCTGAGACGTCAGCTTTGATTGTGCCAACGTTAGTGCTGACTGTAGCTACTTTT
>CAYVVO010000131.1:0-1636 GCA_964455275.1 uncultured Candidatus Bathyarchaeia archaeon
CAGCCTACAGCCAACACAAAACGGAATTGTACAAGCCATGTCCTCTACTCAAAGATTACATGAAAAAGGGGTGGACAGGCAGAAAAGCGGGAAAAGGGTTCTACGTATACAAATGATGGTTTATCCATGGATTTCTGAAAAAAGCTAGTTTTCAACAATGAAGTATTATTAGTCTCCTAATATGCGGTTTGTGTTGTCTTGTTTTGGAGGCTGCTACTGAATATTAGTGAAACAAAAAAAGAAAAAGGATTTGCCCGTTCTCACGAGCCTGCATCGCACTGTTCTAGAATTCTTAGTTTAGTCTTTAGGAATAAGCGCAAACGCTCTTACGCCCCAGCCTTCTTGTTGACTGATCATATCATCGGTCCTACAGGTACCCCCGGATATTTGTCCAGTTGTAATCATTTCTGCCGTTTGCAATTGAATGGCTGCATCCTCGTAAGTGCCAGATATTGAATTTTGGAATTCTGCTTGTTTTATCCAGTCTCCACCAGTTTCACCTGTAAATTCTTCAACAGTAGATTCGTAGCCTTTCATGTAGATGAAAGCAACAGCAAGTCGTCTTGATCCATAGGTAGTCACATCCTCTGCATAGATTACATCGCTTTCTTGAGTACCAAAGCTTCCGTCTTCAAAGAAGTTTGAGGTTGCAACATAGCGAAAAGCATACATGCATGATATGACATTCGTGGGACTTCCAATTATGGGAATTGTGAGAAACCCTGTTTCGGTTCCAGTACTAATCTTGTAGTAAATCCATTGCCCCATATCTGTAGATGAACTTTGATCTACATACAACAGGTGGAATCCCTGCGACACAAGTTGGCTTCCGTCTGGAGAATTCGTTCCGTCCCGTATGCCAATTTGAAGCAGAATTAAATCATCTTCCTCCAAGTCTGTGGGATATGTCGGCGATCTTCTATTAGCAGACGTTACTGCGGTTCCACCCCTACCACCATCTCCAGCAGAAACAAACATCACAGGTGCGTCAACCTCGAAAGTGTTGCTTTCTCCCCATCCAGGTTCAATTGTACCAGTTGCTGTTATTGTTGCATCCTCAGCCGCGCCTGTGACAGTTACGTCGCCAGTCCAGATACCATGATTGAAAGCGCCAGTCGCAGTTGGGGCTATCGTTCCACCTGAATAAACCAAATCGCAGGTACTCGTGTAATCATCATAACGCTCATCGTACTGGTCTTGAGCCTCAATCGTTATGCTGAAAGCTACATTAGAAACCTGCGGGCTAGCAATAGTGCTGAATGCAAAGTGATCTAATTCAGGTACGGAACGTGTGCTTCCAGCGGGATATTCATGCGCATCTGCGGAGGTGCCACGCAAAGTTGTCACTTTTGTGGTTACCTTCTCTCCTGGAAGAGCGGCTCCCTCTACGTAAGTTAGCGTTGCAGTGTCTCCTTTGTTTAGTGTCGCCAAGTTATCTGACACTGTAACACCGGTGATAGTGCAGTTTACAATTTCTCCGTTAACGTAGAGGCATCCAACTTCTTCAAGTTGAACCAGCTCCCCCCCAATGTTTTGCACAAACACCACCAAATCAGTATCTGTTGCATCGTTGGCTATGCTCTGTATCATGATTGCTTCTCCTGATCTTTCAGTTGACAAGCCAATGTAACCCATA
>CAYVVO010000132.1:0-10081 GCA_964455275.1 uncultured Candidatus Bathyarchaeia archaeon
CAACTCAGCCTGTAGAGCTATAACAAACAAGACACAAGACCACGGAATCAATAGAGCGAAAGGAAGAGTTTGGCTCGCCGTAATATTCACAATGGACAAGCTTTTTGCAAGAAAAGCTGGACAAATCGCGAGAATAATAAGCGGTATGTCATATCCGAGAAACTGGGTCAGAACTCTCGTTGCACCTATCTCACTGTACGGATTCAAAGAAGCCCATCCGGAAAGAAAAATGCCAAAGTTGGCGAGGGTTACCAGAAGCAAAACGAGAATCAAATCTCCCTCAAAACTTGAACCCAAAACCACGTTTGAGCCGTCAATCGGGATGAAGAAAAGAGCAAAAACAAAAAGAGAGAACGCGAGAAGGGGAGCAGCCACAAACAGCAGCTTGTTGGTTTGCTTTGGGGTGATGTCTTCCTTCGAAAATAGTTTTATGTAATCTGCTATGGGCTGAAGGATGCCAAATGGACCAGTATAAGATGGACCCATACGGTTCTGAAACCTAGCCGCAATCTTCCGTTCAAGCCAGTCGAAAAATAGTACAAGCATCAAAAGAAAAAGGATACCCGGAAAAACTAACGCCCTTGCAAAAAATATCAGGTCAAGAGCCATCCTAGCTCACCCCGTTCCGGTTTTTGGAATTGTTTACTTCATCTAGGCTCCAGCGCCATCTCCGACCATTTTGAGTGTCAAGGAATACCATGCGATCAGTGCATGAAAAACAGGGGTCAAAGCTTCCTATCACCGCGGGTATGTCAGCGATGTAGGCGCCCCGGATTATCTCGGGAAAAGCCACCAGGTTTGCCAGCGTTGGAGACCTGACCTTAACCCTGTAGGGATAGGCGGTTCCATCACTTTTAACATAGTGAATGAGTTCGCCTCTCGGAGCCTCAACACGGCTAACAGCTTCACCTTCCGGTTGCTTTCGCTGAACCCTAACCCGTAAACGACCGGCTGGAAGGTGGCTAAACGCGTAGTCTATTATATCCAAGCTTTCCACCACCTCTTCGGCTCTGACCATCAGCCGAGCCCAAGTGTCACCTTCCTTATAGCAAATTACGTTGAAAGGAATTTCCCCATACGCTGCGTAAGGATCAGCCTTTCGCACATCCACATTAATCCCTGATCCCCTCGCAACGGGACCTTCCACACAAAACTTCAGAGCATCAGATCTGCTTAACACGCCAACCCCTTCAGTTCTCAGCCTTAGTGTCGCGTCCTCCTCAAACACTGTCGTGTAGAATTTCGCCCTTTTCCTAACCTCTTCAACAGCCTTCAGAGCCTTCTCTACTGTGTTTGGAGCTATATCGCGTCTTACGCCGCCGATTGCGTTAAATCCGCTCATCAACCGGTTTCCCGTGATTCGTTCAACTATATCCATTATTGGCTCACGGTCACGCCACACATGCTGAAATAATGCTTCAAAGCCGAGTAGATGACCGGCAACTCCAAGCAACAACAGGTGACTGTGAACCCTGTTCAGCTCGTGGATGATAGTTCGCAGGTATAAAGCGCGAGGCGGAGTTTCGACATTTCCGATGTCCTCAACAGCTTGACAGAAGCAGGTTGTGTGAGCAGCATTGCATATGCCACATATTCTCTCCACCAGAAACACATCTTGGAAATACATCATCCGTTCAGCCGCTTTCTCGATTCCTCTATGGACGTATCCAAGACGCATCTCAGCATCCACAACAGTTTCCCCGTCAACTTTGAAAGTGAATCTTTCTGGCTCATGCAAAAGTGGGTGTTGAGGTCCCATAACAACATTGATTACTGATCCGGCATCATCAAGTTCTGCTGCTGACTCCGTCTGTGAGGCTTCTTCTGAATTAGACTCACCTTCTGGGTTAGCGTTAGGTTTCCAATCTCTTCTGAGAGGGTAATCTCCTTTAGGCCAACTATCTGGTAACATCAACCTTTTCAGGTTCGGATGCCCATCAAAAATTACGCCTAAGAGGTCAAAGACCTCCCTTTCATACAAATTCGCTCCGGGCAGAATGTCAGTAATTGTTTGGGTAACAGGCTTTTCTCGGGAAATCCGATTCTTGAGGGTTACTGTTCCTCCGCACGCCATGTGGTAGTTTAGCTCTATTTCGTTTCCCAAATCGGTTCCACTTATTGTTGAAAGCTCAGTGTCCTTCACATGTTTCAGGAGCAGCGAGATTGCGTCTCTGTGTCGTTCAGGCTTAAGAAGAATGTAGGCTTTCCGCGGTTTAGGTACCCTGCACTCAACGATTGCGTCAGCCAAATTGTTCTTGAGAACTTCTACAGCATTTTCGAACAGTTCCATAACATTATCCCTTCAGTTTTTCAAGAAGCTTCGCAACTCCCTGCACTATTGCTTCAGGTTTTGGGGGGCACCCAGGAATATAAACATCAACCGGAATAATTTCATCGAGGCGCCCACTTATGTTGTAACAATCCTTGAATATTCCTCCGGAACAGGCGCAGGCTCCTACTGCTATGACAAATTTTGGTGAGGGCATCTGCTGATAAATGGTCTCAAGTCGTGGTTTACACTGTTTTGTCACTGGTCCAGTTACTACGAGAACGTCTGCATGGCGGGGTGAGGGCTCAAGTTGTATGCCGAAACGTTCCACATCGTATCTGGGAGTCAGCAACGCAACAACTTCAATGTCGCATCCATTGCATGCGCCAGTGTTGAAGTGGAGCAACCAAGGCGATTTTGTTCTTGCCCATTTAACTAAGTCTAGGTTAGGCGTGGTTAGTAGCCTCCCAGAAGCAGTAGGTCTGCTGCTAAAATTATGCCCAAATAAATTAGCAAAATGAAGGGGCTGATCATTTCTAGGGCTAAGGCAGCGAACGCCAGTATCAATGCAGGAGAGTCGATTATAACGAAGAATATGAGGTACTTGTAGAGGGAGACGTTCACTAGCAGCCTTTTGGAAAACACCTTTTCTCCACACGCATACATTGAAGTTTTTTCTTCGCTAGCAGGGAATTTTTGTGTTAACAGTCGGCTACACAGGTAGATTAATGATGAAACGATCAAGATAACCAGAAAGGCAACAAGAGACTCGATAATCAATGTTCATCCTCACCCTCAGAAATTCTTTAAGACAGGGCCAATGTATGCTGTTGCAATCTTGTTTACTCCGTTTATATTAGTTATTCGTTCCCTTGTCTCATAATGTCTCTTCATTCTCGATTGAGACAGACACAAAACTAACAAGACACCGAAAATCGAAGCTGGGGTGAATAGAAAAAGCATTGTTTCCGTTTGCGTTCCTGAATCCTCCGCCTTTGAGACGGGAAGGAAAAACTCAGGATTTAAGGATTCCGTATAAGAAAATTGAACTTGAATGAAAAAAATATATTTGATTAAACTGAATTAAGTTAACTCGGTTTTCGGGTGCTAATGTATCTGTTGCCTACTAGCCTGAAAGTGATTCCAGCAGCTCTTTCATTGCTTCCGTGTTGTGAAGAAACTCTACTTTGATGGGTGTAACTGAGACGCACTTGCCAGTTTTGATGGCATGTAAATCCGTTCCCGGGTCTCCGTTTGGATAGTGTCTTAACGACCAGCTTTTGATTCTGTACCCGTCTTTTGTTGCTGTGTGTATGTCGCCGTAACCATCATAACACAGACTGGTGACTTTTGCATTCGTGGAGTCAGAGTTTTCCGGCACATTTATCGAGATAATGTCCACATCCGGCGGCATCCCCCTTTCTAACACGTGTTTGGCGGCTTTGTAAGCAAGAGTGGCTGCTAGCTCCAAGTCCTTTGCCGAAACTTTTGTTTTCTCAGGCATCCTGGCGGTGATTCTGGATAGGCAATAGGAAACGGCGATGGCTGGTACTTTGTGGATGGCGGCTTCGAAGGCGGCTCCTATTGTACCTGAAGTTAGCAGGTCGTCTATTCCAAGGTTGGGACCTATGTTTATTCCGGACACAAGCAAGTCTGGCATGCGTTTCAGGATTTTGTTCACTGCTATCAGAAAGGAGTCAGCGGGGGTGCCTGTTATGGCGTATGCTCTTATTTCGTCGCAAAAATCTGTTTCAGTTATGTTTATTTGACCGATGCTGATGGCTTTTCCGATGCCGCTCTTCTCGTCTCCGGGAGTGACAACTGTGACTTCTCCCAGTTTCTTCAGCTGTTTTGCAACAGTGGATAAACCAATAGAGTTGATGCCGTCGTCGTTGATTATTAGGATGGTTGGCAATTCGGTTCCTCAGGTTGCATTAGATATGGTGCCCAATTATTTTAGGGTATTCTTGTGCTCAGTAAATGTTTTGTTTGCGCGGTAAAGGGGCTATAATTAGGGGGCAGGTTGTTTGAGAAGTGGTGTTTTTTGGATTATTGGTGCTGTTTTAGGGGTTGTGTTAGAGCGGTTTTGATGTGTAACTGAGCGTACATATATCGGTTTTTTTAATATGTGACCGAGTGAAATAGCGTATATTAAGTAACAAGACATAATATGTTTCAGGGTAGAACAATGCCACAATTGAACAGAAAGACAGAAAGGATGTGGAAATAGTGGCTGCATTCACAACAAATTGGTACCTATACAAAACATACTTGCATCCACTTTCCAAAGAATCACAAACCCGAAACCCTGAAACAGTAACACAAATTTTCGGGTCAAAGAAAAGAAGAGACTTCAACTCCAAGAATCGAGAGGCTGAAAACAAAACAAAGTTTGAAGAAGTTTTGCTGGAAGCAATAGATGAAGGGCTTTCTCTGCTGGGAGAATCATCGAAACATGCAGTCTATTTCCATTTAGAAAAAGCCTTCAAGATGAACAGGCTGGACATTCCCTATAGAATTGAAGATTTCACCGATGCCATCGAGAAACTCTTCGGACCCGGAGCAAAAATACTTGAGATTCACATAATGAAGTGCCTCTTCAAGAAAGTTGGTTACAACTTCAAACATTATCCGAAACAAAAGAACATAACATTCACAGAATATGTTGCAACTGTCAAACTAGAAAAAGAAAGTAATGACAACATCGAGGAACAACAGCTAAACCGCAAGCAGAATGGAAAAAAAGATAACACGCATATGAATAACTTAAGGTGGTCAGAAAAGGCATCAGACTGGATTTCCAAGACTTCAGAATTTACCCTATTCTAAAAACCCAACGGTTTTCATCTTTGCTTAAGCGCCATCTTCTCGGAAGATGATGCTTTTGATGCCAATCATTCGCAGGTTTTGCGTCTAGGCGCCTTTAACAAATCTGAAGTATATATTTTGTTTACAATAAGTTTATATTGCAGGATGGTTTTTGGTCGCTCTTGATGGATGGTGAGGGGACTTCGAGAAAAAACCCCTATTCTCCATTCGCCAAGAGACATACCCTCTCCTTGAGCGATCGTCGGCGCATACGCGCGTATGTGCCAAGTCCCCCATCCTCCTTTAAATTCTAGTCTAGGGTCACACTCAGGAATGGAAAAGTAGATTTTTCTTAAAAACTGAGAATGTCAGAAGATGAGCGTTCTCCCTATTTTGAAGCTTTCGAACTCTCCGGTGTATTCTTTCCATTGGACATCTATTTTTGTAACTCTGGCTCCTGACGGTCCACTTCTACAGAATTCAATCATTCTTTCCACATCTTCTCTCTCCCCTTCGAAGACCGCCTCCACTCTACCGCCAGATGTGTTTCGAACCCAACCAGTAACGTTTCTTTTCGTTGCCTCGTCACGAGTCTCCACGCGGAAGAAGACGCCTTGGACCCTACCGCTTACGAAGATGTGGGCTCTAACTTTCATGTTTGCCATCTACACCTAGTTGACTGGTGAAATGAGAAGGATAAAGATTGAATATGGATGTGCTTTTTTGGTTAAGGTGCTCGTTTGAACCTTATGGATTGCCCTGACAGTTCTAGCTCGTAGATCTGATTCACGTCAAAGTTGATGCCGAGCTTTTCATATTCGCTCTCGGTGAGAAACAGCACCATTTTGGGGAGAGCAAACTGGGTTTTTTGTGTAGCCAGCACTGGAAGCTGCTGCTGTAGACTCTTCATGACTTCTTGAACCATTCTCGCCTCTTCTGTCTCAGGTCTAACAGCGAATCTGGGAATCACCCGATCCTCAATCAGTTCGATACGCTTACCAAGGTTGCCTTCAGGGTCTCGTATGGACTCAATTTTCTGAACTCTAACCCGCGTCACAGTAATCACACTGGCTAACCATACGTCCAGAAGCCTTTATACATTTCTTAACTAGAAGAGGGTCACTCCATCTCTATGGTTGCAGGAGGCTTCGGCGTCACATCGTAGTAGACGCTGGAAACCTTTGGGCAGTTCGCCAGAATCTTCTCAGCCGTTTCAGACAGGGTCGCCCAAGGAATCGGAGATACTTCGGCTGTCAAGAAGTCGCCTGTTTGGATTGCCCGCAGAGAAATCACGTAGGGTTGCTTCTTAGAGGTTTCTTGGATGGTGTAAAGGATTCTGGTCAATGAAGGATGCAATGTTATAATCTTTGTTTGAAGAGTCACCAGTTTATCAATTGGAACCTGATGAATAGACCCTCCAGGCGTTTGAGCTGTGATTGCAGCAATCTTGCCGTAGCGCCGTTCGCCCCCCTCGACACCCGTAGCCTTGTCCTCGAAAACATCTACAGAGAGATGACGCTTTGGAACATCAAGAAATCTGGTTGCAACACCCTGAATATGTGCCACCAAGTGGTCTGGCGGCGTCTTTAGGTTATCGATAATCGCCGCGAAGTATTGGCTGGGCATGTGTTTAGCAAATTCTTCTTCAGCTATGGCGGTGGCTTTCTTAAGCGTCCCCAGCTTGTCGGGTTTGATTTCTCCAACCACCCGGACAGACAGTGCAGGACCAGGAAAAGGCTGCCTTTCAGAGAGTTCTGTTGGAACTCCCAAGTATCTAGCCACCTTTCTCACTTCCCCTTTGTAGAGCGAAACAACAGGCTCGATAACCTGGAATCCATATAGCTCCTTGGTGCTTATTCCTATCTGCTCTAGAACATTGTGCTGAGTTTTGATTCCTCCCTTTGTTTCCAATATGTCCGCCTGTATGGTTCCCTGCACCAAAAACTGGCAGCCCTCCTTTTCAGCGGTTTCGCTCAAGACCTTGTAGAAGGTTTCTCTGAATTTTTTGCGTTTCTCCTCAGCATCCCGCAACCCCTTCATTTCCCGTAAGAAACGCTTCTGAACGTTAAGAATTTTCATGGGCAGATTCAGGGGGGGCTGAGACAGAAGCTTTGCAACTTTTTCCGTTTCTCCTTCCCGCATGAAGGCATCGTCAAGGATGACGCAGAGAAGATTTTTTCCCATGGCGCGGTGGGTTAGGACAGCGGATGTTGTGCTGTCTACGCCTCCTGAAACCGCTATGAGTGCTCGCTCTTCTCCGACAACCTTCTTAATTTCCTTTACCTGTTTTTCCACGAACTCTTTAGGATTAAATTTCGCCAATTTCTGCACCACCCTCTGCTATTAGTTTGTGTGTTGTTCTTTCTGTTAAGTATAACCCCATTTGGGGCATTCTTTCTCTTCCGATGATTTGCGTCATTGCTTTTGTAGTGACTGGTTTGGGTAATTCCTTCAGGTTTCTGAACCGGATGAATGTGGCTTTTTTTCTTCCCTGCAGAAAATCGTTGTATTCGTCATATGAGCTTAGCAGAGATTCGTGACCAAGAGATTTCCACAGTTTCTCTGCGTCTCCGGTGACCCGTTCCACGAAATCTGCGAAGCCTCGGATGTCCTTGTGGGGGTGTGTCACATAGAAAAATAGTAGCTTCGCGTTTTTGGGACCCACTACTCCTCTGCGAACAAAGGCGTGCGCTTGTTTGCCTGCTCTGTTTTGGCTGCAGAGTCGGTTCCAAAATTTTTCTAGATTCAAGACGATGAAAGCGTACCGTTTCACCTTTCTTCCCGTCCCGTCTGAAGTTGTTGTGTTTTATTTATGTTCTTTTTCCTTATAAGCAAAACAGACCGAGAAGAATGGAGAAGGATAGCTTATTTCAAGCCGTTTTTGTTTCCACATTTTTTGTAACTTCGATAGGCTATCATTGGTGTCTTGGTCAGTTCAGGGTGAAACAGATATATTATAGGTGCGCGCAAACATGGAAGGACGTAGAGAAAAACATAAACTTACGATTTAGGGATTGCGTTGGTATGAAGTGCCCAAGATGCGAAACCGAGATGATTACGCGGAAACTGAAGGGAAAAAGGCAAGTGTTCTTTTCGTGCCCTAACTGTCACTACAATCGCACATCAAGGACATAGCAGATCATTATTCTGTTTGTTGTTCGTTGGGCGTTTTCTGTCCTGTCAGATAATCTCTTCGCATCAAGGCAGGAATCGTCGGCAGTATACATTCATTCTTGAATTCTTTCAGGATTAACTCCGCAATGTTTGATTTGATGAATTCCTCGTTGGAAGGATCGTTTATCCAAAACAGGACTTCAATATCGTTTGTCCACTCTCGGTTGCGGAAAACAAATCGTATTTCTCTTTTTTTCTTCGGGCTAAAGATTACCATTTTGTGATTTTTCAGGATATTTTCTATCATGGATTTGGCTTTTTCAGCGTCAACGGTATAGTCTATGGAGAAGGTTAGTGACGCCACTGACTCCTGTTTTCCGCCAGTAAGATTGATTATTTTTTCCCGCATAAGCATAGAGTTCGGAATGATTATCTCGTTTCGGTCATAGGTCTTCAGTTTGGTTGTTCTAAGGGCTATATCCGTGACTGTTCCAGTCAAGTCTCCAACTCGAATAACGTCGCCGATGGCGTAAGTTTTGCCCGACATTATCAGCACGCCGGAAACCCAGTTCTCTATTATGTCCTTCAAGCCGAAGCCGATCACTAATGCGCCTACCCCGAGACCTGCAACAACCCCTGTGATGTCAACATCCAACATGGAGAGAATCATGAAACCAGCTGCGGTGTAGATGATTATCTGGAAGAAGCGCCTCATGTGAACAAGTTTTCCTTTCGGTAGGTCGCCTCTCTTCTCAATTCTGCCGATTAATGTATTGAATATTTCAACTATTAAAAAGGCGCCAACTACCGTAGAGATCATCCCAAGAATCAGAATTGGGTTTTCGATTAGTTCGTGGATACTGACAACCATGAACGGTTCCTCGGCACATTCCTAGATGTTGGCGTCTCTTTTAGGTTTTCTGAGTGTCAACGATTCACCTTTTTTTGAAGTCAATGTAACGGAGCCTCAACAGGTCTCATCTAGAAAATGAAGACGGAAAAGCCCACCTGCTGCAGAATAAATGCCCCGTAAACCATGCAGAGGAACAGGGCGCCCTTTTTGGTTAAGCGCTCACTTGCCCCCACCATGTACCAGACACTTAATGACGAAAGCAGAACATAGAACATGATGCTCTGCACCGCCACAACATTCACCTCAGAAAAAGAAAGCAACGACGAAACACCAAGAATGAGAGTGATGTTGGTGATGCAGCTGCCCAGCAGGTTTCCAAGAGCCATGCTGACCAGTCCCTGTTTCAGGGCTTGAAGGGTTGTTGCAAGCTCAGGCAAAGAGGTTCCAAAACCAATAATGGTTGCACCTATAATGGACGTGGGCAAACCTACGAAACTTGCAATATCAACAGAGCTGTCCACCGCAAACTTGGAAAGCACTATTATCAGCACAACACCTACCAAAAATTTGATGCCCACAACAACAATGTTTTCCTCTTCCTGTTTTTGGGGCGCCTCAACGGCATTACTGCTTTCGGTTTTTCGGGAAACAGTCACGCCGAAGTAGGCAAACAGAATCAAAAGCACGATTCCCAGAACTGGACCTAAAGTGCCCCGTTGAACAATAAAAAGGGGAATTATGGAGGAAATGAAGAGGAACTGCACAAGCTCTTTTTGGGACTGTCCCTTAATCAGCACATCTTTTCTGCTAAGAAGTATTGCCAACCCAAGGATTATGGTGAGGTTTGCAACGTTTGAGCCCAGAACGTTACCGACTGAAAGTCCGCCTTCTCCTGCAAGGGAGGCAACTGTGGAGACTGAAAGCTCAGGCAGCGAAGTTATGATGGAGAGTAGAATGAAGCCTGCAGCCATTTCGGATAGCCCCAAGGCTTTGGATATAACTAGTACGTATCTGATGATGCGGTCGCTGATTAGCAT
>CAYVVO010000133.1:0-2263 GCA_964455275.1 uncultured Candidatus Bathyarchaeia archaeon
GAAACACAGAAGGTTCTCACCTGATCGTCAAAAGATTTGGAGTGGTAAATCAGCTTAGGCTCATACAGGGTTTTCGTGAGTTCCTCCATAACGGCGGCTTGAAGCTCCACCCTGACGCCGATATCCACAGGATTATTCAAGGTTTTCAAACCTAAAAGTTCTGCCTCAGTCTTCAGCCACTCAGCCCCGATTCGCCCCGGAGCCACAATCACATACTTTCCGTAGAACTTTTCTCCCTTTGTGGTTTCGACACCCTCAACCTTGCAATCCTTAACCAGCAGGCTCTTCACGTCTGTTCGGGTTCTGATGTCAACCCTGCCCTCAAGGTGACTGCGCATCCTACGAAGAGTATCAGCGCATTTCTCAGTGCCCATGTGCCGAACTTTCTGTTGAACAAGCTTCAACCCAGCAAGAGAAGCTTTTCTTTCCATCTCCTCAAACTTTTGCTGACTCACACCGTAAAGATGTTTGGTTGCCCCAAAATTGATGTAAACGCTGTCAACATACTTCAACAGCCCCCAAAGCTGTTCCTCAGTGCAGTATTCGTTGAGCCAACCACCAACCTCAGTGGACAAAGTAAGCTTTCCGTCACTGAAGGCGCCTGCGCCTCCCCAACCAGCCAACAGGGAGCATGGGTCACAGTTTACACAGCCCATACCTCTGCTTGCTGGGCACTTACGCTGATCGATGGCTGGTCCTTTGTCTAGCATGAGAATGCTGAGGTCTGTTTTGTCAGCTAGTTCAAGGGCGGAGAATATTCCAGCCGGACCAGCACCCACTATTATGACGTCGAAATTCAACAGGATTCCTCCTGAAATCCAAAACTACATAGAATAGGTGCAATATATGTGTTAGCTGTAGAAAGTTTAGACAGACTGAAGCTTAAAAAAAGGGCTTTGGTTCACCCACAGATACAAGGACAATATCGATAAGAATTGAAAAGCTTTCCAGGTTCAGCTCTTGTTTTCTTGTTTTTTGAGGACCTTGTCCATGAGTTTGCGGAGGATGGGGGCAGCTTCCTGTTCGCTGACGGTTTTGGTGAAAACTGAGACTAAAGCGATCTTTTTCGTGTTTTGGGCGAGCATTTCGGCTAGAAGGCGGGCGATCATCATGTTTCTGTCTCCGAGCAGGATTGAGGAGAGGGGTGGTCCAACCAGTTTCTGCTGCTGGGGTAACGCTACAGCCAAGGTGCCCAGCCGGTCTTCGCCCTCACTCAAAAACAGTTGGTTCGCGTTTTCTGTTTCAATGTAAACGGCAAAAAAAGATGTGTCTCTTGCAACCATCTCTTCTTTAACAATCTTTGCTCGTGGCAACCGCGACTCTCCGTGGCTACCTAATGCTCTGTTGACCCTCTATTTAGTATTTTCAAACAAAACTTGGAATAGGTAACGAATAGTTTTACAGAAGATAGCTGGAGTAGACTGTGCTTAAACCGATCTCCCTGCAGTTTTTGTCCAGTTTTATCTGACCGAAACACAGCGTAGACACTTTCTCGCTTACAGGAGTACAGATTTTCAGGGCTCTCCGTTTGTAGTCAACTCCATCCAAGATGCCGATCCCCAAAAATTGGTCCTCTTCATCTTTCATCCCCACAAGCAAACCCTCCTCTTCTCCCTCCCGTATCACTTTAACCCTTTTTCCGAAGTACTCCTCGGCAGCTTTAATCGGCTCTTCAGTAACCGATTTACTTTTAGGTAAAACAACGAAGAAAGCAGCAACGGTTTCTTCGGCGTAGACTGGTCTCGTTCCCAGCAGATTACTCAACGTTTCCAAACGGTTACGAGGCAATGGACCGCCAGCCCCAAAAATAGAGTCTTCAACTTTGATCCAGCTAAGAGAAAAAGACTGCGTCTTGGCGCCTTTCAGATACTTCTTATAGCTGAGCTCCCGCAAAAGCTTCCTTTTTTCTCTGCTCCGGGGCTGAATCAGCTGCGGAGAGTCCATAACCAAAACTTTGGCGTCATGCAACGCGTCTAAAATTGGGGTTAACTCCTTGTCTCGTTGCATTCCAACAACAGCGCTTGGACCAACCTTTTCCGCCAACCGAACTTTATATGCGGCTGCCTCTTCTCCTTCAACCCAACCGTCAGTGTTTATAACCAGAAAATCCGCGCCTGCCTCCATCACCCTGTCTTTCAGCTGGACTAAGCCCTCACTAACTTTGTTTATTGCCCCGCTTGGACTCGTCGACCCCACAAAAACCGCGTCTTGAGCATCGATCTCAAAGAGGTCTTTCACTGACCCAGTTACGAAATTGAACCCC
>CAYVVO010000134.1:0-3487 GCA_964455275.1 uncultured Candidatus Bathyarchaeia archaeon
CTCGCCGAGTCTTCAGAAGCGCCAATGGATTCGATGGTCGTGGATAGGGTGATGCTGAAAAAAGCTGAGACAAGAATCAGCGCTGTTAAGATTAAGCAGCCAATCGCTTTTTGGTTCATTTCATTCTATCCTTTGGACATGTTATTGGCTGAAGCCTCTTTAGGCGGAGGCAAAGCTTCTGGTGAAGCAGCAGCAACAAGACACAGCCTATCAGTATATCTTTGATTAGATAACAGGTAAAATATTTTCGTTTTCCAGACCCTTCATAAACTATGCAACTGGAATGTTCTCATTCCCTCTGCTCTTAAGCACAAAAATAGTCTTCTTTCATGATGTAACGTATTTGCGCTCTGAAAGGCATCCTTAAAGAATGGGTATATTAGGCGACTAATAGAGGTACATTGTTGAAAACAGTGTTTTTTCTGTTTTTCAAAGCAACAACAAAAATGTGTTACCTGAAAGCTAATTTGTTCTATCGCATGGTGATGGTTCTAAGGCTCCCTTTTTTCCTGACAAACTGCTCACAATCAATATCTCTGATTCATAACTGTTTAAACGTGGAAACGTAATCAGCAGATAAAACAATCGTTTGGCCATGGTGAACCCTATGACTTTGCAGGAAAACCAACTGAAAATGTTCCTCGCCCTAAAGAATCCTCTTCGATGCTGGATTATAGAACTTTTGAAGTCTCACAGAGCCTTAAGTTCATCTGACCTAGCAAGTTTACTGAACATCAGTTTAGGCAGATGCTACTATCATCTTGACAACTTGACTGGCTTAGTTAAACAAGACAAAGAAAAGCGATACTTCCTGAGCGAGGAAGGAATAAAAGCATTTCAATTACTTAGCCAAACCTAGAAGCTGACGCCCGCGCATGGCACGCATGAACAGTTCCTTCAGTGTTTATGTGCTCTTGTGCAACTGTTTTTATCTGCACCATCTTTTTAGGTAAGGAAACTTCTTTGTCAGTTGGGCTTTAGCTTGCTCAACTGTAATGGTTGGGTCTTTGTCTGCCCATACTTTTGCAGATATATCTAGTATTGTCTCCAAGGTTGCGTCAGGTTGAGTGAATGCGCCGTCCTTATAGCAACGTACACAGTAATGTTTGCTTCTTGTTCCATCAGCTTCTGTACCACAAAGTTCAGGGTTATCCAACGGCAAGCAACAACTTTGACAAACTGGCTCCTTGTTTTGCATAATGTATCATCACCAAAAATAATGGATTCGTACTACTTAAATTCATCATAATGGCAGCGAGGGTTGCTGTTTCAGAAAATTTGTTTCAGTTATGCATACATGTAACATAAGTGAAGTCATTATTTCTTAATCAATACCTGTTGTTTGTCTAATTGAAGAAGTACACCTGAATTCAAATATGCAAAAGAATTTGTCGTTGATATGATCCATGCTACTGTAAAAGTCATTCAGTTCGCTGAGAAATGATTCCCATCAAATCAGGGATGCTTAATACAAGTGTGTGAAAGTTTCATGTCGAAACAGCACAAATGTTATATTCTTTTCAGATTGGTATAATGTTGATATTGCCAAAATGTTGGAGCTGGGAAATAATATGAAAACGAAAATTTTTGCGTTATGCTTTTTTCTATTTTTAGTTGCAGCAGCCATGACTCCAGTTCATGGGGTTGGTCAGGGAGAGTGGATCGTGAATTATCGAGTGGAAGACTTGGAGACAGGGAAGCTCATTCTAGAGAGTGATTTTCAAACAGGAGAAATCAACGAATATGATTCACTATTCGCGGGATCGGAGTTACGTGTGACAATCACGGTGGATGTAGCTATTACAGCCACTTACGCCACTTTGACACTTTCCACTAACTTGTCACCTTCAACCATCGAAGACAGATACTGGCAACTCGAATCACAGGCTTACGAGTTTGTGGACTATAATCCCGCGCAGCATTATGTAGAGTTCCAACAGGTTGAAGGAACTTTCACCATAACATGTTATGGAAGAATTCCTGTGGGGATTACTCAAGAAGGGATTAACGGGTTTGTGCTACACAAAGCAAAGGAACTTGTTCTAATCAAGTTAACCAGTCCCAGCGGCGAGCTTTTAGATCAAATCAAAAGTGATGTACTCGACGCTGAACTTGCTGAATACCGAAGCCTTCTCGAGAAAAGAGAAGACAAGTTGGAAACCCTTAAGGATTCGGGAGTTGCCCCGGGATACATTGAAATGTATGAAGACATTCTCGAACAAGCAGACGCTCAAGCAGAGCTTGGATTCGTTGATGAAGCGATTGCTCTCTTAGACCTACTTTCAGTCTCTCAAGAGCCTGTTTCGTCGACTGTTGAAGTTCTTTTCTTGCCAATAATGGCTGGTTTAGCAATTGCAGTAGTTGCAGTAGGGGTCCTATACTTAAGAGCCAGAAGCAATAGGAACTATATTTTATCAGTAATTGAAGACCAAATTAGGGATCTGGAAGGGGTGACCCTGAGAGCGTCAAAGTTTGATAGAACTATTTCCTCAAGATTGGAGTCCATTAAAGAAAGACTAAAGAAACTAATCTGGGCGTAATTCAAAATGATACCATACCAAAATAGTGTGATGCTGATAGGGTTAGGCTCGGCAGGAACTAACATCGTAGAAGCTTTCATGAATCACAAAAAAACCAAGGAACTACTAAAGAACGATATTACGCGAATTTCTCTTATGGCAGTTGACATAGCTGATCCAGAGATCAGGAAATTACAAGAAAGCAATGTGAAAATGGCAAATCTTATGCAGAAGCAGGGGATTCCAAGAGAAAGAATGCGGGTAAATGCTCAATCGATAAAGTTTCCAACTGCCGAAGCAATGTTCGACTTCATTGATAAGAAATATAATGAATATCTTCTGAGTGAAGGAGCCAAAATCGAAAACTTCAATCCATGGCTCCGCTCAACAAGAGCCATACCTCCTTTAGCTGGAGGCGCGGGCAGGAGAAGAGCATTAGCAAAGGCAGTATACGTCTTAAACTACTATCAGCTTGGCATAATGAGAGGTTTAATAACTTCATTTAAAGAACAGGCTCTCTCGTCGATAATTACTCCAACCGTCGTCTTGATATATGGATTAGGGGGAGGCACTGGAAGTGGACTGTTTTGCGAGTTCACTAGACATTTAAGAAAAGTGTTGGGATCCAGTGTACCGATTATAGCTTTTGTAATCGCTCCATGTGGCGGGGATGACCCGCCAGCAAAGGGAACTTCAGCCTTTACGGCTATGAATGAATTATCTTTGTTGTTGAATAGAGATTACAACGAGTACATCAGCAAGTCGTTTGGTGAAATCTATCAAAATCCATTGAATGCCCTTGTTTGGTTGCCCTTAAGGCCTGCATACACAAATGTAGGCAACATCGTTACTGCCCGAAGAGATATGGATGAAATGATTGTTGATATGCTCTATGTTTTGATGGATTTCGATTTGGCTGATCTTTTAGGAGGAATAGGAACTGAGGTTGGGCTCACAGATAATTTCGT
>CAYVVO010000135.1:0-4228 GCA_964455275.1 uncultured Candidatus Bathyarchaeia archaeon
AATGTGCTCCACACTAGACTTCCGTCAGTGCAGTTTATGGCAAGTCGCCGAGATGGAGACAGTGGTGGAGTGTACGTAACTCCTTCTGAAAGGTACAGTTTTCCATCAGCAATACTGTGCGCACTATAGCCGAAGATAGTGTATGTACCATAGGGTGTGTCGTATCCAGCGCTTCCGCGAGTGAAGTTCCACGCGACCTCTCCTGATTCAAGATCGATAGCCTGCACGTAGCCGCCGAGGTCCCAGATATAGACTTTACCGTAAGCGATGTCGGCTGAACGCCAGCTAGCACTCCACGCGTTTCCTTCCAGTTGAACTGGACCCCACAACTGTTTCCCGTTCGTTAGGCTGTAGCCGTACGCTTGAAATTTGTCCTTGCTGTGTAACACGTAGTATCCGTCACGCGCTGCAACAAGAACTACGTCTTCTAATGCGGGTATTGTTTGGTTTATCGGTCCCCACAGTTTAGCGCCTGTCTTTGCGTTGTAGCCTGCTGTAATCTGCCAGCCCTCCGTATTGACTCCCTGGTTCTGGAGTGAACCACCCAATTGGCGGAGGAGTATCACTTCAGGGGTTGTAGCGCCAACGCTGAGGCTGATGGGATTACCGTTGAGTTCCGTCGGGAGTGGCACGGACCACTCTATTCCTTCTGTCCAATTATGGGTGCCAGTTGTGTGCGTCCTCTTACCAATAATGAAGCCCATATACTCTTGCGCATAACTGAACACTTTGCTTGAATTCCACATTTCGAGATTGCCACCAGAAGTATAATAGCCTAATAGTGATCCCTTTGTGTTGTCTTCTACACTCATCAGAAAGCTCGCACTGACAGCGTTAGTAATGTTAGCAACTAAAGTACAGGTCTTTGCATCATATATTCCTCTCCAGGACGGTGCACCCCAGCCTAAACCCGTAGGGCTACTATACAGATATGCCCAAGATCCATACTCCTGTTCGTTATGGACACGCAATATTTGACCAAATGAAAGACTTTCTTTACCTGTTACGCCCGCAGGTTTGCTCCACACTGTTTCTCCTGTGCGAATGTCTACGGCTTCCCAGCCTCCTATCGTAAATTGGTCACTGTAGTGTTTGTTGTAATAGAGTATTCCGTTCATGATTATTGGCGAGTAGTAGGTTGCAACACCCGAGGTCGATGAATACTGAGTCGCTTGATCGCCGAGGATGGGTGCTCCAGGTTGACCTCCGAAGAATCCCTCTAGAGGCTTTGTCCACATTATGTGAGCAGTGTTTGGTGCTGTACCATATGGCTGCAAGTTTCCAGTGGCATCGTACTTACCAGATCCGCCTATTCCAAACCAGTTGGCGCCAACCTCTCCCCAAGCCCAGTTCGTTGCGTATATTGGACGAGTCCAGTATTCGTCTGGAAGCGGAGGAGTTTGATATATTGGTTCTACTGAATCTTCCTGTACGGTGAGCGTCATTATTTCGCTTTCAGTGGGCAGCAACCGGCTGCCTATCAGATGCCTGTTCCAGCCCCTCTCGGGATTCCGATCTACAGGATTAGCCAGGTCTAGTGTTTCTCCAGGGTAAAAGGCTTGGAATGTGTATTCGCCGACTTGATCGGGTACAAAGTTTATCGTTACCCCTCCTACCATGCCTGTAAGGTATGGTCCAAACTCGGTCTTTTCTCCAGCAGGGTCTACCATTTCGATGGTTACGTTTTCATACCAATCGCCACCAAAACCCTCAGCTGTGGGTGTGGGTCTACTGAAAGTGGCGCTAACATAAACGAGTTGGTCGACACCTACGGGGTTAGGTGCAAGGGATACGAATAAGTAAGTCGGGAAATCATATGTCTTTTCTTGTGCGGTGGCAGCAGGTAAAGCGATAATCGTAGCAGATGCTGTTAACAACAGAATTAAAGTCATAGTAGAAATTTTTATTTTATGATTTGCAAATTGTTTTGTTTTCATTGTTTTTTCTCCTTTAAATTTTAGACTTCACGTTATATTTCGAAGTGAACTTTTAAGCCTTAGAGTGTGTACCACTCACCGACAAGTGAGAAAGATTTATTTTAATATACAGTGACTACTGGGATATGAATGAATCAGCCCAGAGCGAAGCAGTTGAAACTTTGATACATTTGGGGCTTAATTGTTCTCAGGCAAAAATTTACTTAGCACTTGCTGAAAATGGATTATCCACGGCAAAAGAAATTTCAAAGATCTCAGGCATTAATCGGCAAGAAATCTATCGAATAATGCCTAAGCTACAAAACGTTTGCTTGGTTGAAAAAATAATTGGTATACCAACCAGATGGAGAGCAACTCCGTTAAAGGATGGATTATCATTTTTGCTGGAAAATAGAAAGAAGGAAACTTCTGAGTTGCAGACAAAAGCAACAAATATCGTCAACTACATCAAGGAGAACAATAAAAGAGCGGGGCTTCAGGAAGACGAGTATCAATTTGTTATAATGCCCGGAAAAGATGCCCACTTAAAGTGGCTGAAAAATAGATTTAAAGACGTTCAAAAGACAAATGATAGTATTATCACATGGAGCGATCACAAGACTGTTAGTTTTTACTTTGATAATAAAATAAAAAAACACTTGAATAGTGGTGTAACGACCAGACTGATCATTTACGTACCTGAAAACGAAAAAACAATATTTAAAAATGATCAAACTGTCAGGAACAATCCCAACTATCAGAAGGTGTTTGTTTTCAATACCCCTATTGTTCTAGGGGGTGTATTCGACAAGAAACAATTGATTCTTGCAACCGAACAAAATAATCCGATACAAAGAAGTAAGAACGTTTTTTTGTCAAACAGCCCCTTTCTTATCGCTTTATTTCAAAACTACTTTGAACTACTATGGAAAATGGCACCCAAACACAAATACTAGACTGCGCACGCTAATTTGTTAATTAGCTATTATTTTTGTTTGCTTTTTGAGTGAAAATCATTCATGCTGAGAGTAGAAAAATAGTATGCTTTTTCTGTACAAGAATACCATATGGAGTTATATTGTATGATATTATTGGTAAACGAAAAGACTTAGGAAGATGAAATCATGTTAAAAAAAGGGTTTAGTCTATTAATTGCCTTGGCATTATCCATAGCAATGTTTGCAGTGCTATCACCTTCAGTAAACGCAGTTGTGATAAATGGCAACTATAAAGTCGAGCTTTATAGTATGACTTATGATTCTGGCACAAATCTGCAAAATTGGACATACAACATAACATGCCTGAGTGGTCATGGAATCAGCCACATCGTCTTTGAATTCAAAACAGTTTGTGACCCGCCGATTTCAGCAATACAAGAGGGAGTTTGGGGTCCTTATCCCGAGAATATAGAACTCATGGACTATGAACACCCAGATCCGACGACGGACGCGTCTGGAATAAAGTTTGGGTTTGAACCTTCACTGGAACCTGGAGACTGGATGTTGGTGTGGTTCACTTTGATAGGGGACTGGCCTGTTGGCACAATTGAAGTGTGGGTTAAAGCAGCAACTGAGTCTGATATATCTGGTATTGTTGATGGACCAGAATGCAGACCGAATAATAATATTCCGGAAGTACCCTTTGGCAGTATCATGGCAGGTGCGTCGATGCTGGTTGCTTTGGTAGCTTACTCCATAGTGCGCAGAAGAAACCGTAAACAAAAAGTGCAATAGTTGCATATAGGGCACCATTTCATTATAATCGCCTGCTCCTGTTAGCACTTGCCATAAATCTTTATCATCCAGAAACAGCATTTTTATTACTAGATTATGACTGCACTTATTTGCAACACTTTGACATGTATTAGGTAGACGGTTTCAATGAATGACTCTAATGGGCTAAAGAAGATATGGAATGCTTTTGAAAAAATTGTGGCACAACTCCAATCCTTTATCTGCTTCTTGAAAGCTTCATATAAAACACTATTTTTAGTGGCAATTGTTGCCGTGATATCGGTCGCTAGCGCCTCTCTGGTTTCTATGATGCTAAGTCATTCTGATGATGAGATTTACTTGCCAAGTCTTGGAACCATAAAGACGATTGAGGTTGAAACCTATTGGGATCCAAATGGCGAAAACAGAAGAGAAAACCTGACTTGGAACGAAATTCAGATACAAAAACTGGGAGGGGATGAAGTTAAGATGAATCAAGTTAACACTACCGTGTATGTCAAAAGCGTGAGTAACTTCAGAGTAACATTAAACATGTTCCTAACGGATTGGAATCCCGTGGAAATTTCGGATTACCTAACA
>CAYVVO010000136.1:0-2912 GCA_964455275.1 uncultured Candidatus Bathyarchaeia archaeon
AGCATCCGCCTTTTCCAAGGTTCTGATTCCTCCACCGATCTGCACCTTCACACTAATATCCCTTAGCAGGTTTTTGATTGTTTCCATGTTCTGCCCAGAACCTAACGCCGCATCCAAGTCAATCAGATGAAGGAGTTCTGCGCCTTGCTCTTCCAGCAGCTGAGCCGCCTCTACAGGATTCTCGTAGTAAACCTTGCTTTTCTTAGGGTCCCCTCGAACAAGCCGAACACAATTTCCGCCCAGAATGTCGACGGCGGGGATAACTATCATATTGTTTACCTCTTCACGATCCTCACAAAGTTCTTCAGGATGGTTAATCCTGTTTTGCTGCTTTTCTCAGGGTGAAACTGGGTAGCAAACAGACTCTTTTTTGCGACCATCGAGGGAAACCTGACCCCATATTCTGTGGTTGCCACGATAACCTGCGGGTCTGAGGGCTGCGGATAGTATGAGTGAACGAAATAGACGTAAGAGCCGTCTTTAACTCCTTCAAGCAGCGGATGAGACTGCACGATGTTAAGGGTGTTCCATCCCATCTGAGGAATCTTCACACTCTCAGGCAACTTGACGACCTCTCCTGAAACAAAGTCCAGTCCATTGACTGATCCGCCTTCGCTGCTCCGCGTGAACAGGAGCTGAAGACCCAAACACACCCCAAATATAGGTTTTCCATTCTTCATTGCCTCAGCTACCACATCAGTTATTGGCGCCATGTTTCTGACTGCGGGGGCAAAGGCGCCGACGCCCGGAAGAACTATGGCATCAGAGTCGCGCAGTTTCTTGGGGCTGTGGGTTACCTCTACGTCTGCTCCCGATTTTTCGAGCCCTTTGCGGATGCTTCTCAGGTTTCCCACGCCATAGTTCACGACTGCCACTTGCGGTGCCGTTACAGAACCCCCTTTGCGCTTGGAACCTCATCTCCGATTCTGGGTTCAGATTGCAGAGCTTCTCTCAGAGCAAGAGCTAACGCTTTCACAGCCGCCTCTGTTTTGTGGTGCTCGTTGCTGCCGTAGAGGACGGTTATGTGCATGTTAGCTTTCGAAGCTTGGGCTAGCGAGTCAAAGAAGTGCTCTATGTCCTCGGTTTTCATGTCTTCGATCTGAGGCTGCATCAGCCTGAGGTTTCGAATCGAGTAGGCTCTTCCACCCAAGTCTACAGCCGCTCTTGCCAATGATTCGTCCATGGGAACGTAGGCTGACCCGAACCGTTTGATGCCCTTTCCTTCTGCCACTACCTTACGTAGTGCCTCGCCTAGAACCAAGGCTACATCCTCGCTGACGTGATGCTTCAGGTCTCCACCTGCTTTGACTTTCAGGTCGAATAACCCATGCTTCGCCAGAGTGACCAGAATGTGATCCAGAAACTTGATTCCCGTCTCCACATCCGCGTTTCCCTTTCCGTCGACATCTAGCTCCACGGTTATGTCAACTTCTTTCGTTTTTCTTTCAACCTTCACTTTTCTCATTTCAAACACTTCCTCCCAAACTCTTGAACAGGTATGGAATGTCATTTACATCCGTTACTACGGCTTCAACTCCATGTTTACTGTATTCAGTAAAAAGCTTATTTGAATCCTCTGACGAGGACACGACACCCAGAAAGATCAGGTTCTCAAGCCCCTTCGCCTTTGCTTTTTCAACCATCAGGGCATCTGCAATGCCATCCCCCACATACGCTACCCCAGTTTCCTTGTCCACAGTTTTCTCTACTAATTCGATGAAGAGAGTTGGGTCTGGTTTTCCAAGCTTTTCCATTTCATCCCCAGATTTAAGCAGGTCTCCAAGGAACACAGATTCCTTTTCGTCAAAGTATCCTGTGTAATCGTATTTTTCTAGGATGTACATGCCTTGTGTTCTGGGTCTTCCCGAATAGATTCCAAACTTGCCAAACTGTCTGCGAAGCATGTCCATGGTCTCGTTGGTGGGAATGAACGTTTCTTTGTCCAGAAAGCTTTCATTAAATTTGAAGAATGATGGCATACCATAAATTTTGGCGAACAAGTCTTTGCTCAGATAGGTTTCCTCAAACAGTCGCTTCAGCAGGTCAGGCTTCTCAAGGTCATAGGGCACCAAATTTCTGACAAGACTCTGCTCGTCTTCCGCAACTTCTGGGTCGATACCCACAAGAGATGTCTCAATCGGTTTCGGTTTTTCAAGTTTGGCTTGTGTCAAGAACAAATCCAAATTTATGATGCCGTTGTCCTTTAGGTTGGCAAGGTCTGTTGCGGTGATTTCGTAGCGCCTAAGGAAACCGCCGACTTCTAGGAGCGATTGAATGAAAGTTTTGATGCCCGAGAACCGCAGATTATCGAATCGTTTCATGAATTCTTTGAGGACGCTTTTTTGTTCCAGCTCTCTCATTATGATGGTTAGGTAGTAGGTGATGAAGGCGTAGGAGAGGTTCCAGTCGTTGTTGTATAGTCCCGTGTCCTTGAACTTCTGGATGTCCCGTAGGGTAGCCAGCTTTCCTTCTTCTCCTGTAAGACCCAAAATTTCTAGGAAGTAGTAGTCAACAACCTTTCGTACGGTCTGGCGGTAAGACTGGCTGGTTTGAACAAGCACCCCATCGAAGTCAAAGATTATCTTTTCTACCCCACGAAGAGGCTCTTCAGAATCTTCCCTCACGTATATTCGCCTTTCCCTGTTCAACTGTCGGTAAGCCATTCCTTCTATTCCTCCAGACTATCCTTTAGGGCTGAAAGGAATGCTTGATTCATGCTTCGGGTTCCAACGGTGACGCGTATGCAATTCTCTAGGAGCGGCAGGTGCCCCCTGTCCTTCACCAGCACGTTTCTGTTTTCCATTCTCTCAGCTACTGTTGCGGAGGTGAGACAGTTTTTGGCTACTTTGAATAGGATGAAGTTTGCGTCTGAAGGATACGGGTTTACTCCATCGAGCTGCCTCAGATTCTTC
>CAYVVO010000137.1:0-2300 GCA_964455275.1 uncultured Candidatus Bathyarchaeia archaeon
CGCTGCTTTTTCTGATTTTGTCAAGCAGTTTAGTCTTTCCAGTGTCTATGTGACCGAGAACAGAGACGATGGGCTGTCTTATGGGCAAGAGCTTTTCCTCTAATGTATTTCAGTGAATGGTTGCTTTTAGGTTCTACTCTAGGTTATGAACGAAAAAATGGGGGGCTGTTTCCGTTTTGGGCTATGTTAGCTTCTGGAGGTGTTTTTCGCATTGGGCGATTATTTTGTCGATTTCTTCAATGTCATAGTGGGCGTCGATGTCAGCTATTAGACCTTTTTTTCGTAGGTAGTCGGCGACGGGTTTTGTTTTTTCCCTGTACACCACTAGCCTGTTTTTGATGACTTCAGGTTTCTCGTCTGAGCGTTGAACCAGTCTTCCGCTGCATCGGTCGCATACCCCCTCGATTGTTGGGGGCACATTTTTTATGTGGTATATTGCTCCGCATTTTCTGCAGGTTCTTCGTCCGCCAATCCGCTCCATTATAACTTCGTCGGGGGCAACAAAGTTTAGGGCAAGTTCGATTTTTTTGAAGTTCATCATGGCTTCTGCCTGTGGAACTGTTCTGGGATAACCGTCAAGAAGAAAGCCGTCTTTGCAGTCAGGCTCTTCAAGTCTGTTTTTCACCAGTTCGATGACTGTTTCGTCTGGGACAAGCTCGCCGCTGGATACGTAGTTTTTTATTCTTTTGCCCAGTTCGGTTCTGTTTTTTATGGCGCTGCGGAAAAGGTCTCCCACAGAGATTTTGGGGATGCCGTATTTTTTGGAGAGAAATTCGGCGTATGTTCCTTTGCCTACTCCTGGCGGACCGAGTATAACGATGTTCCTGGTCATTTACACATGCCTCTTTCGGCTCTTTTAGCTTGAAGGAGACAATTTTTTGGTTAGGCTCTTCCTTTCTCTTCTTTTCCGAAGTATTTTGTCCACTTGACCTTGCGTGAGTCGCGTTTTAGGTCGATGGAGCTTTTTCTGCATTTGCTGGAGCAGAACCACAAGACTGTGCCATCATTCTTTACGTAGATCATGCCTGTGCCCGGTGGAAACTCGTGTCCACAAAAAGAGCAATTTCTGGACTTTGGCACCTGTTAATTCTCCCTCTTTTTTTATCTTCTGAGTTTTTTGGCTTCCCGTTCGGTGTCTCTTAGAACAAGGACGTCGTTTGCCCTGACTGGACCCTTCACGTTTCTGGTTATGATTCGCCCTTTGTCTATTCCTTCCAGAACTCTGACCCTGACTTGGGTAATTTCGCCAGTGAGTCCTGTTCTGCCTACAACTTGGATGACTTCGGCAGGAGTTAGCTCATCGGTTGCCTCTTTCTTGCTCATTCACCAGAGCCCTTCTGTTTCAGTTCCTCGAGTCTCTTGGAGATTTCCTTTATCAAAGACACGGCTTCGCCAACGTTGCTTATGGCAGCCGCAGCCGAAGAAACATCTATTCCTGAGGAAACTCCCAGTTTTTCTTTGCTGGGTACAAACACGTATGGGATTTTTCGTTCCTCACATAGGATAGGAAGATGAGCTACAACCTCTGGCGGGTCTACATCTTCTGCTATGACTACAAGTTTTGCTTGTCCTCTTTCCACGGCTTTTGTGGTTTCGTTTGTTCCTATTCTAACTGATCCTGTTCGGTTGGCTATTTGCAGGGCTTCATAGGCTGCATCTGCCACCTCGTTGGGAACCTCAATTTTTGCGTAAAACGGTTTTGACATTATGCCTCACCCTTTTTAAGTGCTGAGTTTATCGGAGACAGGGTTTATGAATGTTTCTGCTTTAAGGCTCAGGTGCTCCATGCTGATAGTTGAGTTTCGGATTTTTGTTACGTTGGGTGTGTGAACTTTGGGAAGCAAACTTTTTTCTTGCTTGGATTTTCTGAAAAAAGTTAGTTTTCAACAATGAACCTCTATTAGGCGTCTAATATGCGTAACGGAAGTGTGAATAATTATGTTGTTGTTCTGTTTTTCAGAAAAAAGCTGTTTTTGAAGCGTAAAAGGTGCCCTCACCGCCGCCTGTACCACGCCACCCTAAATAGTTCAAATTTTGGATATCTCAGTTGAGATAGTAGATATGGGATTTACGCGTGCAGAGCAGGCTTCATCTCGGTGAGCGCAAGACTTGGATGCAACATAATGCAGTAATAAATCTTATGAATCCAAAAACACCAATACATTTGCACACATCAGCTAAAATATAAATTGTATTTACAATCATTGATTGAGTAATTAGGGATTCACATATTATGTGTACAATCGGGAATACCAGAATATCAAGGAAACATTTTACAAAAATTAAATATATATTCCGTT
>CAYVVO010000138.1:0-1811 GCA_964455275.1 uncultured Candidatus Bathyarchaeia archaeon
ATCATAGCTGATGTTGACCCCAGCAAATGCCGTAACGTGAATGTGAAGTGTGGTATCTGTGTGGATAAGTGTCCGTACGGTGCCATAAAAGCGAAGGAAGGGCAAGCTGCCACGGTTACGGCTGCCATGTGTCATGGATGCGGAACCTGTGTTGCCGAGTGTCCGGCTGATGCCATAACTCAGATGCACTTCACGGATGCTCAAATTTTGGCTCAGGTCAGGGCTGGTTTGGAGGAGAATGCTGAGGGTAAGATTTTGGGGTTCCTGTGCAACTGGTGCTGTTATGCGGGTGCTGATCTTGCTGGGACCAGCCGCTTTGAGTATCCTCCCGTCATGAGGGCGATACGGGTCATGTGCTCGGGCAGGGTGGACAAGGATTTTGTTTTGGAGGCTTTCAGGCAAGGCGCGGGCATGGTTTTGATTGGTGCGTGTCACCTGCCCTACGATTGCCACTATATTTCAGGGAACTTGAAGATGAAGGGTAGGATGGAAATGTTGGGGAGGATTTTGGATAAGCTGGGGCTCAGCAAGGAGCGTTTCAGGGTTGAGTATGTGTCGGCGGCGGAGGGGGTTAAGTTTGCGGCTATCATGCGGGAGATGGCTGAGCAGCTGGAAGCCTTGGGACCAGAGAAGATTAAGGCAGAAAACGAGAAGCTGCGACCCGTGTTAGAGCGGATGCTAGCAAGAAAAAAGAAGAAATAGTTGCTTGGTTTTTCTGAAAAAAGCTGTTTTTCAACAATATTCTGTTATTAGTCTCCTAATATGATTGGCGGGTTGGGTTTTAGCCCGAAAAAGGTTTCACCAAAAGATTTTTTGCTTACGTAGTTGCAATATTTATTCGCGGGGAGATGTTGTTGCGTAGTAAGCTGTTTCTCTCAAGTATGGTTCTTTTTGTTTTGTTGAGTTTATTTTTGGCTGTTTCGGTTGCGGCGCAGTCTTCTGTGATGTGGAGTCAAACTTATGGAGAAGTATCGAGAGGGGAGGCGGAATCGGTGGTTGAGACTTCTGACGGAGGGTATGCGATAGTTGGATGGTCATCAGCCTTTGGTGCTGGAGACTTTGATTTTTGCTTGATTAAGACTGATGCGTATGGCGTTTTAGAGTGGAACCATACATACGGAGGAGTAGACGAAGACGAAACCGTCTCTTTGGTAGAGACCGCTGATGGAGGATTCGTAATAGCTGGCACCACGCGGTCTTTTGGTGCTGGAAACAGAGATTTTTGGCTGATTAAGACTGACAGCTATGGAAACATGGAGTGGAACCGTACATATGGAGGGGAAGATGAGGATGTTGTTCGCATGATGGTTCAAACTTCTGATGGAGGATATGCCATAGCGGGTTATACAAATTCTCTTGATGGACGTTTTTGGCTGGTCAAGACTGATGCATATGGAAGCGTAGAGTGGAACCATCTATATTCAGGGGGAGTTCGTTCGTTAGTTGTGACGCCTGATGGAGGATATGCGTTAGTTGGAACCATCATAATAAGACCAGAGGGTTGTGTTGATCCTTGCCTGCCAGCGCATTCACGATTTACATTGGCGCGGGCTTCTGAAGCATGGATACCGTATGATTGTTGGTTGCTTAAAATCGACGCATATGGAAATGTGGAATGGAATCAGACATATACAGGACCAGACTTTGATGTTGCTTATTCTGTGGTTGTGACTTCTGATGGCGGGTACGCAATAGCAGGTTCCACAGATTCTTTTGGTGCAGGGGAATATGATTTTTGGCTGGTCAAAACTGACAGCTATGGAACCATGCAGTGGAACCGAACATACGGAGGAGCAGACGAGGACTTCGCT
>CAYVVO010000139.1:0-2420 GCA_964455275.1 uncultured Candidatus Bathyarchaeia archaeon
CCTAAAACTGTTTTTACCCAGAAAGTCTTGTCTCCCTTTAGTTTTTTGTGCAAATTATCTACTTTTTTTTACGAGAGTTTTTATCTACTGGAACTGCAATCGAAGCAATAATTTCACTACCCCTTAGAGGAGATTAACAGACTGACCAAAATTGATACTCTTGAAGATGTTTTCAACCGTTTTCTGACTAACACTCACATTTTCGAAGACCGAGAAGTATTACGCCATGATTATATCCCCAACAAACTCCCGCACCGCGATGAACAAATCCGTTGTTTAGGTGGAATAGTTGCACCCGTCCTGAGAGGTTCCCCCTGCTCCAACACCTTCATCTATGGAAAAACCGGAACAGGAAAAACAGCAGTCACCAAATATGTTCTGAACAAATTATCCTCTAAGGCACATGAACTAGGAGCATCTATCGAAATTTGTTACGTAAATTGCCGCCTAGCCGGCACCGAATACCGCATTCTTTCAAGCTTATGTAATGCTTTAGATGTGAAAGTTCCTTTCACAGGGTTAGCTGTCGGAGAAGTTTTTGACCGATTCAAAGAGGGCCTAGACCAGCAAAGAAAGATCTTCATAGTTGTCCTCGACGAAATCGATGCCCTCATAAAGGCTCGTGGCGACACCCTGCTCTACGAATTAACCAGAATAAATGAGACTCTTCGTCATGGACGAACAGCCATAATAGGAATCTCAAACGACCTCCGATTCAAGGAATTTTTGGATCCACGAGTTCTAAGCTCCTTAAGCGAAGAAGAGATTGTCTTCAGACCTTACGACGCAGCTGAACTCCAAGACATCCTCTGGAGACGTGCTCAGCTAGCGTTTTCCGAAGGGGCTCTGCTAGATAGTGCTGTGGCATTGTGTGCTGCATTGGCTGCCGCAGAGCACGGTGACGCCAGACGAGCTTTAGATCTTCTTCGTGTTGCTGGCGAATTGGCAGAACGGGAAGGTGCAACATGTGTTAGCGAAGATAACGTGCGGCAGGCGGAGAAACGAGTGGAACACGATCGAATAGTTGAGGTTTTAGAAAATCTTCCAGTGCACTCCAAACTAGTCTTATGCAGTGTTTATCTGTTAGGTAAAACAAAACTTAGCTACACCATCACTGGAGATATCTATGGGATATACTGTGAACTCTGTGGCCAATCTGGTCTCTCGCCGCTGACTCAGAGACGAGTAAGTGGGCTAATCAGCGAGTTAGATATGATGGGGTTATTGAATGCGCGTATTGTGAGCATGGGTCGGCATGGGCGCACTAAAAAGATTCGTTTGGGAATAGGTCGCAGTCTTGTTAGGAAGGTGTTCACTGATAATGATCGATTCCAGGAACTGCTAGGCTATGTGCCTAACTGTCTTACAGGTATGCAATGATTTTGAAAAATGGGTTAACTAGCGTTTTTGTTGTGTGTTCACCAAGGTTCCGTGAAATCTATTGTTGAAATCATAGATGTTTGCAGGTTTACTATAGGCACTATTCCAGGGGTAGGAACAAGCCCCATTTTTTGTTGAAAATCTGTTTGTTTTTGCCATGCCCCCGAGTTCACAATAAGCGTTCCTCTGTACCTGTTGCATTTTAGTACATGAACATGCCCAGCGTGGAAGATGTCCGGTATTCTATCTATGACCATAAAATCCCGTTTTTCTGGGGCAATGGGGGTTCTCTCCCCATAAATGGGCGCAAGGTGCCTGCCCTGCAGCAAAAGCTTCATAGATTTGTCTGGGGTATCAAAGCTGACGTTTGGGGCAACGGCTGCGATGTCATCCAAGCTCCGTCCGTGAAATAGGAGTACCTCCACCCCGTGGAGGCTGATTGTGGACGGGTTTCCAAGCGAATGTATTTTCCGTGCTTCGTATAGCGGTTCTGCGTACTCTTTTGGTATTGCTGGTTGCGGTAATGCCTTTCTAGACGCATCATGGTTGCCGGGGATAATTATTACTTCAATATATTCAGGAACCCGCTCAAGAAATTTTGTGGCTTCCCTGTATTGTTCATAAATATCCGTTATCTCTAGCCCTTCCAGCTGCCCTGGATATATTCCTATTCCGTCTACAATGTCGCCTGCTATTACCAAATATTTAATGTGACTGGCGATGTTTCTGAGTTTTTGGTTGCCTTTTTCTCCTTTTAGCCAGCTTAGAAATCGATTAAATTCTTTTTCCATGAATTTTTTGCTTCCAACATGAAGATCTGAAGTGAGGGCTGCGTAGACTGGGATTGAGGCTTTGTGGGGCGTCTTCTGTGGCAGCTCTGGCAGGATGAAATCTTTTGCGATGATTAGGTCGTTGTTTCCTTTTATTGCATTTACACAAATAACTTGATCTAAGAGTAGAGAACGGGCTTTTTCTATAATTTCCTTGCTTAAGTTTGGAGATACAAGTACGGTGGCGCTTGATTCTAGGTCCTCGATTTT
>CAYVVO010000140.1:0-1339 GCA_964455275.1 uncultured Candidatus Bathyarchaeia archaeon
CCCCCCTGGAAACAGTTCTTCCCCAAGAAAAACACGGTTTCTGCACCCGCAAAACAGCACCAAAAACGCCACATCCAACAGCAATTTTAACATGAACCTGACTTCCCAGCTCATATATCTACCCGAAGAAACATTTTGCCTATACCCCATTTCTTGCCGAATAACCATTTTACCCAGCGCCTGCAAAGACCAAACATGTAAAAAAACGTGATAGTCCCGCAACCCCTCTTTTTGGGTGGTGATGTTGATGCGGCGTGGACCCAAAAAAGGCTCCAAATTCTGCGATTTACTGGAGACCCTGAAGTTTCTCAACATGTTCAGAAAAAAAGCCAGAAACGTGTATCAGCTTTATCACAGCAGCCTCCACTTCGACACCAAAAAAATCTACCGCTACCTCAGATACTGCATCAAAGCAGACCTCCTAGAAATCGACCACATCGAAGAAGCAAAGTTCCTGCCCCCAAAATACTACAGACTCACACAGAAGGGACGCGCCCTCATAGCCCTCTTCAACCAAGTAAACAAGACAACATTGGCACCTAAACAGCACTCAGCATAGAAGCCCATTCCAACTTAAGTTCAATTTACGGCACCTCAATACTGGCGAAGCAAACTTGAGCGTAGTCGTAAAAAAACTCAAAGAATTCTACGGAAAACTGCAACAAACCAACGGAGCACTGCTGCCCGCCTGGAGACAAGTCTACGGAGAAACCAGAACAGTCACCTTCAAAGACATAATAACCGCCTACACCAGAGACCCCAGCTGCAAAGCCTTCGTCGACTTCCTAGCCGACCAAGCCGTAGGCGCCGGCTTCTACACCACAATCAACGAACAATACGCACGCGCCGAAGAAGCAAAACAGATCATAGACAACTTCAACGAAACAGTCAACCTTGACGAACTACTGCAGATCGCAGCCAGAGAAATCGTAGCCTCAGGCAACAGCTTCTGGCTGAAAACAGAACCCGAACACCTGCAGAACCTGAAAATCCTCCCATTAACCGGCTTCGACAAACCAACAGCAATAAAACGAAACCAGTACGGCACAGTCACAGGCTACAACTACAGCTACGGAGACGTGAAAACAGGCTTCAAACCCGAAAAAATCATCCACTTCCGCTGGAACCCAGTTAACTTTTCAGCATACGGAACAGGGGTCCTCCAAGTCCTCCTAACAGAACTAAGCTTCAACGGAGAAACAAGAATCAGCTTCCTAGAAATGAAAGCCCGCATAGAAAAAATCATGCCCGAAATCTTCGAAAAATACGCTGGACCAGACGAACTGTGGATATTCGCAGGCGCCAGCGACGAAAAACTCGCCGAATACCAGAAACTAAT
>CAYVVO010000141.1:0-1851 GCA_964455275.1 uncultured Candidatus Bathyarchaeia archaeon
TTTTTTCAAGCAAATCGAATTTAAGTTGTTTGATTAAAAGAACAAGAATCGTAGAGAGCAAACCGAAACTAAACTTTCAGATTAAAGAACCTTCTAACATTCGCCGAAACTTGCTCTCACATGGTGACGACACATTCAAGATTTTAGGTGAAAGGCAAACTACCTTTCTTTTTATTATTTGAACTTTTTTTCTATTTCTAGGAATTGTCTCTTAGATTCTTGAGCTGCTTTCCTAAGTTTCTCATTTACGAGCATCTTGTCTTTTCACTCCATTGTTAAAGGGATTTCAAAGGATGAAGACAGCATCCTATTTAAGTCCTTATATTATAGAAAACTACGTTAGCCTGATATTGGAATACTTTACAAATTCAAAAGTATTAGTGATTAAGGAAATTTACCTAAGTTAACCCTTAGCAGAAACTTGTCTTTGTAGCCTTCTCCCGCAAACTCCCCCCTTTTTTCCAAATATTCAATGGTTAAATTTTAACCCCAAACAGGTTTGTTCGTGTGGACTAAAAATTAATGCATACACATTTTGGGGCAAAGGTATGAGCAAGCTGAATGATTAGATAGAAACATATCGCACAAAATTTAAATGTGAGTTAAATATAACATAGTTTGTTTTTATTAAGAAAACAAAGAAAAAAATTTCAGGAGAACAAAAATGAACAAAAGAAAAGTCTTGACAACGACTGTGGTAGCTTTTCTGATGATTTCCACGCTTTTGGCAACGGTTTTAATAGCAAGCGCAGCCCTTGGCATAACGTTGAATCCAACATCGGGGGAGCCGGATGATTCAGTTCAAGTCACAGGTACAGATTTTGCGGCGTCAACTCCTGTGGGCATAGGTTTTGGAGCTGAAGTAGTCACTACCGACGAAAACATGACTCATTCGGGTACAGGTGTGGGTCCGTACTCTGGTAAGGCGTCTCATTGGCCAATCAAACCGGGATCGTTTGTTTTGAGTGTGGACACTACCATGTCTGGTGGTATAGTATCGACGTATACTGATAATGGAGATGGAACACTTTCCGGTTCATTTGAGGGTGCTTTTGGAGATATAAACTATACAACAGGTGAATGGAGTCGTACTTCAACGGCGGACCTTACAGGTCTGGTGCAAGAATACAGTGCAACCTATACTTGTTATGAATTTAATGTGACTGCTTCTGAAGGAATAGTCACTGATTCTGTTGGCGCTTTCACAGTCGATATCACTGTTCCCTTGGCGGTGAACGGCTCCAACCCAGTAACTGCGATAGATGAACAGGGAAATATTGCTACCAGCGACTTTAATGTGTTCGGAAGCTCAGTTATTCCGGAAGCCTTGTCCTTGGGTGTTTTAGTGCTGCTATCCTCTGTGGCGGTGGTAGTCGTCACATTCGGTTTGCGAAAACGGGTAAAGACTGAAAAATCTAGTTGAGACTGGTGTAGAGCCTACCGAGCAATCAAACCCAACATCCCTTTTTTTCTATTTGGTTTTTACTTCATTGTTAGATACAGTAGCACAGCTAGGGCTAAGGTTGTGAACATGTCTGGAAGCATTGCGAATGGTCCGAGACCGACCGCTCGGTAGCCGAAGAGCCACTGCAGTAGGGGATTAGATGAAATGGCGTAGAGCAGCAGAATCAGTGAGAAGACTACTAGTCCGATTGTGAATTCTGACTTGATTTTTTTGTACATGTCAACGTATGTAGCCAACAGGAAAACTAGGAGTGTGGCGTTGATGGAGGAAAGTATTGTTTTGATTTTGTAGAATAGCTCTATGTCCCCCATAATGTCGAAGGGAAGTCTGGGGTCGAATATGGATTTTGGCGGAGACGGGGCGTTTTGCATGGCTAAAAAATCTGA
>CAYVVO010000142.1:0-2746 GCA_964455275.1 uncultured Candidatus Bathyarchaeia archaeon
ACGAAATAAAAGCAGAAACAGCAGACAAACCCTTCAAACCCCTAGCACTGCCAAAACTGCTGTCAAAGAGACCCCAGTTCGCATTCTGAGGCAGTCGCTTTCAAAAGGAATCTGGTGAATCTGAACAGGCGTTGATGTTAAGGTAAGCATATTAAAATTTAAATATCTAGCTGATAGTTTATGGTTGGAGTTTTCCTTTCGGAGGAGTGTTTGGTATGACTGAAGAGCTTCTCGTTTACATCGACGGCAAGTATTATCCTAAATCTGAGGCTAAAGTCTCTGTGTATGATCATGGTCTCCTGTATGGAGACGGCGTGTTTGAGGGAATCCGAGCCTACAACGGCATAGTCTTCAAACTGAAGGAGCACATAGACAGGCTGTACAAGTCTGCGCATCCCATCTTTCTTGAGATACCCCTAACCAAAGCTGAGCTTACTGAAGCCCTGCTGGAGACCCTCAGAAAGAACAATCTGACGAACGCTTACATCCGCTTAGTGGTCACGAGGGGCGTCGGAGACTTGGGGCTTGACCCCAGAAAATGCCCCAAACCCACAGTCATCATAATAACTGAACCCACACTTGTGTTGCATTCGCCTGAGAAGCTTGAGAAGGGGATAAGCACTGTGATAACTTGGGTGAGACGAAATTCTGTGGATGCTGCAACTCATGAACTAAAGTCCCTTAATTACCTAAACAGTATATTGGGTAAAATTGAGGCGAACAACAGTGGCGTGGATGAAGCCATTTGTCTTGACAAAACAGGGTTTGTTTGTGAAGGTGTCGGCGAAAACATTTTCATAGTGCGGGACGGCAAACTTTTGACTCCGCCGCTTTCTTCCGGGGCATTGGATGGAATAACAAGGGCGTTGATTATCCGGCTGGCGAAGAAGCTGGGAATCGAAGTTACCGAGAGGAACATCACTCCTAACGAGCTGTTCACTGCCGACGAGGCGTTTTTCACCGGAACCGCTGCAGAGGTGGCGCCTATACATGACGTTAACGGGCGGGTGATAGGAGCTGGAAAGCAGGGTCCAGTTACGAAGCGGATAATGCAAGAGTTCATGAATGCTCTTAAGAATCCGAATGAGGGGACGCCCATCCAGTAGAATCTGCGAGAAAATAGTATAGGGGCATCCCTGAAACTTTTTTGTTCAGAACAGTAACCGAATCTTTAGGGTGCCTTCTACGGCAGTGTCTGCTGTTTGTAGCCGAGGTATCCTTCTGGAGTCTTAACCTGAATTCCAACAGTTTCTCCTCGGTGATCTGACCAGTCCCACAGGCACTTCAATGTGACAGTGTCGCCTATTGGAAGTGTGTACGGCAGTTCTGGCGGCGATTCCACGGTCACTTCTACGGTTGTGTAGTCTTCAAACATTATCTCAACAAGTGTGAGGTTGGCTGCGGCAATCGAGTTTTCGGAGTTTTTGACGGTGATGCTGAATCTTGACAGAGCGGAGGAGTCGAAGGTGGCGTCTGTGATCGATAATTGCGCTGCTTTAGGTGTGGTTTCGGTTCGATGGAATTCGTAGCCTTGTGATGTGTACACGTTGATTGTGGCGTTCACTCCCCGGTAGTGTGTCCAGTTCCATGAGCACACAAACGTTGTAGATGTGCCGGTGAGAAGTGTTACTGGAATTGGCGGGGTTGTTTCGCGTATGTTAACGTCTGTTCCGTTCTCCATGGTCACGGTTATCTTGGTGACTTTAAGGTCGCTAGCAGAAGTTGCTGGGTTCTTTATGGTTACGTTGAAGTGCTGGGTGTCAGTTGTGGTGAAAATGGCGGATGAGATTTCAAGCCCCACTGAGGCTGTTTCAACTTCGTAAACTGCGCCTGACCCTTCTTCAGCTACGATTATGACTTTTAGGGTTTCGCCAGCGTGGTCTCCCCAGTTCCAATCGCAAGTGAAGGTTTCCTCTTGCCCCTTATCCAGTTCGTAGGGCAGTTCGGGGTTTACGGTTAGAATGGCGTGGATTTCGTTGTCTTCGGTTGCAACCGAGATTTCTGTGATTTTTGCTTCTGTGGGGGAGTAGGTTGGGTTGAGGATGGTTATGTTGAATGTTTCCGCGTTTTGCATGTTTAGGTTGACGTCAACTACTGAGAGTGTGGTGTTTTCTGGGACTTTGATGTCGAGGTTCATGTAGTAGCCTGCCAGCAGGAGGTAGGAGAAGATGGAGCCGATTATCATGGCTAGAAGTAACAGAAGGATGAGGAGAATCTTTGAGATGGCGTTTAGGTTTCGGGCTGTTTTCACTTTTTTCCTCTCTTGTGCGGGTCCCTGATTATTGTGTTGGTTTTGGAAGTTTATTATAAATGTTTGTGGAGTATTTTAATTCTCTCTTGTTTCAGTAGGTTTTTTGTGCGCTTTCGGAACCTTGTTTAGCGGCATTTCCGAAAAGTGTTGAAGACAACATTCCGCTGTTATCTGTCTGCGGCTGCGCGGTTAGGTTGTTGCTGCTTTTCTTTGACAATTTATATAACAGTCTACGTGAAGAAGTATCTGCGGAGACATCGTGGAGAGGTCGCTTATGCATCTGCTTACTCTTAAGGACTGGTCCTCAAAAGAGGTTAAGGAGCTGATTGACAGTTCGTTGGAGATCAAAAGTAATCCGGAGGATTACGAGTTTGCCTTGGAGGGCAAGTCTCTGGCAATGATTTTTCAGAAGACCTCCACGCGGACTAGGCTCTCCTTTGAGGTGGGTATGACCCAGCTGGGAGGGCACGCCATCTACATGGATTGGATGACCAC
>CAYVVO010000143.1:0-3173 GCA_964455275.1 uncultured Candidatus Bathyarchaeia archaeon
AATATTGGTTTCTGAACCCAGAAACTTTGTCAAGGTGGCTCGTTTGAGCAAGATGGAAGAAATAAAACTATTCGGAAAGTGGAGCTTCGAGGGGATTCAAGTAGCGGATCCTGGGCTCCAGCAATACATCTCAGTTAAAGCGGTATATGTTCCCCACAGCATGGGGAGACATGAACATGGGAAGTTTCACAAGGCTAAGGTCAGCGTAGTTGAGAGACTTATAAACAATCTTATGCGCCCTGGCGATAGCGCCGGAAAGAAGACCCGAGCCATAAACTTGGTTAAGAACGCCCTTGAAATTATTCACCTTAGTACAGGAGAGAATCCCATACAGGTTCTGGTTACTGCAGTGGAAAACACCTCCCCTGGCGAGGATACTACCCGCATCAGTTACGGAGGCATCGCTTATCACATGGCTGTGGATATATCTCCTCAGAGACGAGTTGACCTAGCATTACGTTTTCTCTCCGAGGGTGCAAGAAAGCGATCTTTCGGTAACCCCAAAGCTTTGGATGAGTACCTTGCCGAAGAGCTGATTTTGGCAGCCAAAAAAGACGTGAAAAGCTATGCTGTGAAAAAACGCAACGAGATGGAGCGGATAGCGCGGTCTTCACGCTAGTAACTAGGTTATTTGATGTTTAGAATCAGGAAAAGGTGCAGTAATATGTTGGAATTCCTTCAAAAAGTTAAAATAACTGAACCAACTGTTGTCTCTACTAATTACGTTACCTAACGAGTAAAAAGATAAACAAAAACTAAAGGAGAAGAATGAAGAAATGAGTAGTAAAGAAAAACCCCATCTGAACTTGGTGGTAATCGGTCACATCGACCACGGAAAATCTACAACCGTAGGTCACCTCTTTGCTCTCACAGGAGCAATCGACGAGAGAACAGCAAAAAGCTACGAGGAAGAAGCAAAGAAACTGGGAAGGGAGACCTTCAAGTTTGCTTGGGTTTTGGACAAACTCAAAGAAGAGCGCGAACGTGGTATGACCATTGACGTTGCTTATTTGAAATTTGAGACGCCGAAGTATTCCTTTACTATTATTGATGCTCCGGGGCACAGGGACTTCGTTAAGAACATGATTACTGGTGCCAGCCAATCAGACGCTGCTATTCTTCTTGTCTCTGCAAAACGGGGAGAATTTGAAGCTGGAATTGGTGCAGGTGGACAAACAAGAGAACACGCTTTTCTTGCATACACGTTGGGTGTTAACCAGCTTGTGGTTGCAATCAACAAGATGGACGATCCTACGGTGGATTGGAGTGAAGAAAGGTACAATGAAGTCAAAAATGAGATGACCCGCATATTGAAGATGTCTGGGTTCAATCCTGCTAAGATTCATTTTGTGCCTACTTCTGGATGGACTGGCGATAACCTTTCTAAACGGAGCGAGAACATGCCTTGGTATAAGGGTCCTACATTGTTTGAGGCACTTGACGAGATGGAAGTTCCAGAAAAGCCAATCAAAAAACCGTTGCGGATTCCCATTCAGGACATTTATACGATCACCGGAATCGGTTCAGTTCCTGTAGGCCGAGTTGAGACCGGCGTTCTGAAAGAAGGTGACACTCTGCTTTTTATGCCTGGTAAAGTTGAGGGTCAGGTCAAGTCCATAGAGACTCATCATGTAAACGTTAAGCAGGCTCTTCCGGGAGACAACATAGGATTTAACGTTAGAGGAATCTCCAAGAAGGATGTTCACCGCGGAGACATTGCAGGTCACGTTGCCAACCCACCAACCGTTGCCAAAGAGTTCATTGGACAAATAATTGTTATTCATCATCCAACAGCAATCGCCGCTGGATACTCTCCGGTATTACACTCTAACACGGGTCAGGTGTCATGCAGATTCAAGGAGCTTATCTCAAAGCTGGATCCAAGAACGGGTCAGGTTGTGGAGAAAAATCCGTCTTTCCTGAAGACTGGTGATGGCGCAGTTGTGCGGTTTGAGCCTATTCAACCGATCGCTATTGAGGCATATGCTGAATTTCCTGAGCTCGGAAGGTTTGCGGTTCGAGATATGGGCACCACAGTTGCTGCTGGCGTAGTCAAAGAAATTTCGGTTAAGGGCTAGAAAGAGACCCTTTTTTCTTCTCTTTCATTATCCTTTTTTGTATCCCTTAAGAGAGTAGTAGAGTGAATAGGTTCATGTCGAGAAGCAGAAGTATTCCTTGAGCTATGCATACGAAGCCTACGATGAGGGTGACAGGCCTTGAGGCTAGCAATGTTCCGAGGAGCTTCAAAACGTCTTCTATGAACTTGAAGACCATGTAGACGATTACTGCGGGAATGAGGAAGATTATCAGGTAGACCCATGTTGAGGCGATTCCGAGAACCGTTTCGGGCAGGGGATAGAAAATGTAGACTGCTCCCGCGCATAAGCCGCCGGCAATTAGGCCTATCAACGCCGCCCATGGAAAGTCTTTGATGGGCTTCAAAATCAGAACCAATCCAGCAATGATTAGCAGGTATATGGTGTAGGTGTCGATTTGAGGCGTTGGTGTTTGCCATGCTACTCCACCTGTTGCGACTAGGAGGATTCCGGCGAAGAAGCCGAAGAAAGACAGGATTTTGGTTAGTATGCTTGCGGGTTTTCCAACCACAGGCACGGGTTTCAGCAGTTTTTCTAGGAACCATGAGGTTGCGAGTATTCCTCCCAAGATTAGAATGTGGGGGATGTAGTCGATTAAGATGCTGAAATCCATTTGTTTGTTTCACCCAACACGTTTTGTTCTAGACTAGTTTTATGGCTGTAAATGCTTTTAATCTTTCTTACAGTTCAGCAGGTAAACTCGATGGACTCTGGCGTGAAGTTCATTTCTTTCTTTTTACTGTTCAAACCATTGTGCTTTTGTCTCTTTGGATGTGGGGGGGTGTTTCGTGTGTGATTCCGTAAATGTGTTTTAAGAAAACATTTTGTGTTGTTGCTTGGTTTTTCTGAAAAAAGCTATTTTCAACAATCATCTGCTATTAGTCTCCTAATATGCTCGTGGATTTGGACAGCAAATAATTATGTTGCTTGGAAAAACAGGAAAAATACTGTTTTCAACAATGTACCTCAATTGTATAAGCTGGCTTTGACAATAGTAAATGCAGAAAATCTTAAAAAAGAAATGGATATAATTGTGTAAATGGATTCACATGGGAGAAAAAGAGGAAAAAACTGAAA
>CAYVVO010000144.1:0-12043 GCA_964455275.1 uncultured Candidatus Bathyarchaeia archaeon
CGCTGCAAATAGAAGAACTAGTGGTGTCCATGATGGGTCCTCTGGAATTGCGGGTATGTCGGCTGGTTCCATCAAAGGATAGTTGTCTTGGTTGTCCTCGTTTATGATGTATGGCGTGTCTCCTATTCCGTCTCCGTCAGCATCTGTGCCGTTGTAGTTGCTCCAGTAGTTGCCTGCTGTACCGTTGTCCCAAATGTTCACCGCACCAGCATCATCGAACCCCTCAGGAATCATTTCATTCTGTACGTTCTCAGTGTTGTTGATGAAGTTGTTATTGTAGATACGGTTGTTATGGATTTCCCCTTGAGAAAAAATCTCCAACATGTATATCCCCACCTTGTTGTCTGCTATCATGTTTCCAACTACAATGCCTTTAGATGAAAACGTGAGACTGATGGCAGTGCCGTTAGTTCCTATTATGTAGTTTCCAGTTACGGTGTTGTTTGAGCCCCCAACAGAAATGCCGTAAGGTGGCGGATTATCAGGAACAAAAGTGTAATTGCAGTTTGTTGCTCGGTTTCCAGATATGATGTTCCATTTTCCGTTGCTGCCGATGCCCCTGCCGCTGTTCACCGTGTTATTGGTTATGGTGTTTTCGTTGCCTGTGCAATCAATTCCTCTACCATTGTTCAAGGTGTTATTTGCTATAATCAAGTTGGATGCGTTTAGGAAAAATATGCCATCTCCGTCTATGACTGTGTTTACAACAGTTACGTTGCTGACAGGGTCTACTTTCCATTGACCGCCAACTTGCTCCACTAGTGGTCCGTACACTCCTCCCACAGTGTGTCCTGCACCATCAAAAACAGTGTTGTTTTTCTCCACAAGAACAAAGTCATCAAAGTCGCCGATAACAGTGTAAACGTCTCCGTTACGCTGAATAAAATCAGTTGAAGGGTCAACGCTTCCATCAGCCCTAATGTAAACCATGTTTTGGGCTTTCACTGAACTAATTTTTGCAACAGCAACTAACGAAACAAAAAGAATCAGTAATAGAATTGTCTTTGAACTCTTCACTTTAGTTTTTCCTTTGGCTTAGCTCCTGTTTTTCGTTTGTAAATAATTCCTACAGCCAAAACAGCAGGCGCCATAACCAGCAGGGAAGGCCATGCTATCGCTGGCGCAGTTTCCGATTCCATTACAGGGTCAGCATCAAAGTTTATCGTGCTATTGTCCTCCAAAGCCGAAGCTGGAAACACTGATACGACTTCAAAGGTGGCATTCGCCTCATTTCCCGCCTCGTCAACAGCGCTTACATCATATTGACCCGGGACGGTTTGGTTTAAGACAGAGATTATGGCTGTGAAGTTACCGTAACCATCACTGAGGAGCGGGCTCGGAACCGTGTGTACTGTAATGTTACTCCAAGTAACAGAGATTTCAGAGTTTGGCGCAAACCCGGAGCCCACCAGCGTAGTTGCCGCTATTCCTGAGGTTGGCTCTAACTCCAGTTTGGGGTCTGCCTCAACAGTGGAGTCTGCTTCAAAAGCCGAAAACACGACTATGTCATCAAAATATACTGTGGCATTATGGTAATTCTGGCTTACAGCAAAAGCCTCTATCTTCCAAGAAGTCTCCTGAGCTGTCATTGGACCCTTATTGGTCATAACAGGCAGATTTTCTCCCACCAGCACATCATCGATCCAAAGAGAGTAAGTTTCAGCGTTTCTATCCATAATCACCGTGACCTTGTACCATCTATCAGCAACGTAAGACTGCAGGTCTCCCTCTCCCATTACCCGTATTGTGCCAGAATCCCTGAAAAGAATGGGCGCATAACTTGTGGCACACACGGGCGGCACAATCGTCGCAAACCCCAATCTGGCAATATCTCGAGTGCCATTTCCCAGACTTTCAACTTTTACGCTGGCATTAAAACCGATCAAAGGCGAATCCGTCTCAATCGGCTTTGCCGCATAAGCAGCCCATCCATTGATTCCCTGAAGCTTCAACGATTTTGTTGGATAACCGAGTGTTTGATAACTGGGAAGATCGTAAACAATAAACTGATGCTCGCTTCCCATTCCGTCATACCATAACTCCCATCCGCCACTAGTTGGAAATGTTCCAACATGATAGCTTTCAAAATCCTCTCCGAAAATCACTTGTTCAGCCGCTCTAACCTCAAACTGAACTGTGCAGCTTAAAGCCAAAAACATCAAAGAAAGTGTCAAAAAAAACGTAAATGTAGACTCAAACTTTTTCATATCTGAATCCCCAACGACTCATTTTTATTCCAAAATAAGCGTAAAAGGGTTTTTGTAAAGATTTCTTGACCAAACAAATAACACGTTAGTCAAGTTTTCTTGACAAACTTTTCTTCGTCTTTTTGAATGACTTTAGGGGTTCTTTAGGGAGTTTCCGCGTTATGTTTCGGTTTCTTTGATTTTGAATGATTGGTTTTTAGAGGTTGTTTAACAACCTGTAGAATGAAATCCGTTCTTTAAACGTTCTGTTTAAGAAATAATCCTTTTTAAGCAGTTATTTTCGTGAACTAACCTTAAATCAGCCTTATTTTATCTATTATGTCTGGTGACGCATACTTTGGCATCCGTTTCAGCCGACGACGTCCGCGACGTAATCAACGTAACCTCAGAGGAGGTTCCAGACAACAAAATCTCTAAGATGATCAAACGAGCCGAAGTCACGCTGGAGCTGGAAACAGACAAACAGGTGGACAGCAGCAACTGCAGCGACGCAGAAAAAGAAGCCATAACCGTTCTCTCCGCAGTTTACGTCGTCTGCTACCTGACCGGCGGCTCAGCCGTGGGGCTAAGCTTCAGTGTGGGAGACCAGAACGTCAGCGTCCTAGAAGATTCGCCGCCGCTAACGGTTCTGCAAGCGGAGCTGGAACGCATCCTGAACAAGCTGAAGGGGTCAACGCTGAGGAGAGCCTAGACGATGGGAACAGTTCCGCAGCAATACATTGATTTCATTATGGATTATGCCCCATACTTCTACGTTATCCCGGGGACAGGCGTTGACACGGAGTGGGGGAGAGGTCCAGCCGCAGCCGCCCACGCCATCGACTTCCTAAACGAAGCATACCAGAGCAGCCAGTTTGAGAGCCAAAAAACCGCAGTCTACAACAAAATCGTTGAGTTGGCAAACTATCTGGTTTCTATCCAGTGCACAGACAACGGTAAACTGGCTTACGGAGGCTTCCAAAGCAAGGACGGCAGCACAGACTACTACAGCATCGACGCCATGCGAGCCGTCCCCGCGCTCCTGAAAGCCTACACTCTAACAGGCACCACATCATACCTTGACGCTGCCCTGTTGGCTGGAGAAACCTTCCTCTACAACATGCAGCACAAACCAAGCGAACTGGAAGTGCACGACCAGTATTATGGCGGCTTCGCCCAGGCAGTCACCATCACAGACGAGTGGCTCCCAGAAATGCACATCATAGACCTCTACGGCTTGATTGCCCTCAAAATGCTCTACAACCAAACCAGCGAAAACCAATATCAAACCATGATCGACGATGCTCTAGACTTTTACCGAAGCGGCTTCGAAGCGCTGTACAGCCGTTTTTCTCCTCCCCCAAGCGGAGACGGAAACTGGCACAGAGTAGGCGCATCAGACGTTATCTACGACGACGACTTCGGCTACGCCCTCACAGGACTCCTCTACTATGAGGGATGGAGCTCCACGGTTAAACAGGTCTACTGGAACATCAACGCCATCGGTCCAAGCGCAGGCCATCCTGCCTACAATCCCACTGTCTGCTGGTCCGGGTACGTTGACGTGGTCGCAGGAAAGGCTGACAGCGACTACTACGACTCCGTAACGTCCGGAATTTTGTGGCAACTCAGAAGTGGACACGACAAATCAGCGCTGGAATTCAGCTTCAACGTGATAGGCGGTCATGTGGAGGAGTTCATGTTTTGGGGCGCCAAATTCATTGACTACAGTCCTGTGGAAAACAAGAAATCTATTGTGACGGTTTCGTGGCTTTCCCTCCTCTTCCTGAACTACAGCCCGCCCATAATAGCCTTCACCAGAATCCTGCGCAGCCACGGCGAAGAGGTGACATTGTATCCGGTGACTGAAGCCGTGGAGTCAGTGTCCTATGGGGAGGGCGTAACCATCAAAGCGTTGGTCAGCCCCTCCAGAACCGACGAGATAGTCATGGAGCCGGGCTACATCGTCAACGACTACATCACCGTCCACACCTTCGCGCCCATCCGCCACCACTACAAACTGCGACACAGGGGCGCCGACTACGAGGTTGGTCCGGTGGAAGAGTACAGTTTTCAGGGGCAACTCATGTCCCGCAGAGCGGTTTGCAGGAGGCTCATAGGCTAATGGCGGAGATCGAAGACCCCGTTACAACCCTTGCGCGCCTTTTGGACAAGAACCTCCAAGTTGTGAAAGACAACGGCTCATTAGCGAACATCTGCGTCACAACCGAATGGTACGACAGGGAACTCCTCAAAAACGTTGATGGACAGGTGACGGTGGGGCTAGACCACAGCGAAGACCAGAAGCTGGGGTTTTCGGCAACCTTACGCAGAAGAGTCGGGTATGCCCGCGTCAAAATCTGGGTAGTCGACAAGCCCGGTTCTGGGGGAAAGCAGATCAGGAACAAGCTGAGGCAGGAGGTTAACAGGGTTGTCCGGGAGAAAAGAACGAAACCCAACCAAACCAACTACAATTACTGCGGAGTTGGAGCCGAATCCGCCACTCACAGGGCATACTATGCAGAATCAGCCTCTGAGTTAGCTCCCGGCGCCCAGGGGTGGACAGAGTTTTCGGCAGCAGATTACGAGAAACTGTGGCAAAGCGACGATTCCCGTTTCAGTTTTTCCCAGTCCGAGGATGGAGAATATTCTCTTCTGTTGTTCCGCATCAAGGTTGAATCCAACCAGAAAACCGTCAAGAAGATGGTGCTCAAGTTTGAGGGGTACGGGGCTGCTCCTGCCGGAAACGGCGTTACAGTGAAGGCTTGGAATTCCGAGGCGTCTGCTTGGCAGAACACGCAGACTGGGAGTGGAGGAGAAGATGAGGGGATCGTTATTACTTTGGAGTCTTCCCTCACGGACTACATCGACTCTGGCGGTTACGTGTATCTGCTTGCCCGGACAACCAACGCAAGCAACGGCAGTTCTCCGGCGGTTATCCACTGCGACTATGTGGACTGTCTGGTAGCGGTTAAGGGAATCAGCTACGTGGACATGGTTTCTTACAGGGACATGGATGACGTGCGGCTTAAGCCCTACATCTGGCGGACGGAGTTCACGGTCAAAACTTGGTTGTTCGAGAATGTTACGGTCACATGAAAGAAGGAGACAAAAAACTTGACTACACCAGTATATGGAGCCCATGAGGCAAAAGCCTACTACGTCGTAGAATCAGCCTACGGCGTAACCCCAACAAACCCATCCATGACAGGATTAGCCACCGCCGAAAACGTGGAACCCGACCTGAACCCCGGACTAATCAGGGTCCGAGGCACAGGCTCCCGAGACCTGCAGACAATCCGCAAAGGATTACGGCAAGTGGGACTAAAAATCGCCTATAACCTGCCCAGCGCATCCCCCATCGACTTTCTGCTGAACATCCAAACCCTGAACTCGCTGAGCATGGAGGTTGTGTACGAGAAAGCGTCAGGGATAATTGATCTGCTCTACACGGGCTGCAGATTCAACAGCCTAACCGTTGAATGTTCAGTGGAGGATCTGGTGAAGGCAACTGCCGAGCTGATCGGACAGGACGTGGCGGTGGGAACAGCTAAAATCAGCGGCGCATCCTACAATGACCACTCCGGAGCCGTGCCCTACTATGAGAGCTACGTCAAAAAGGACACAGCAACATTGGATAGGGTGACGGACTTCCGCTTCACCATCGAAAACAACCTGAAACGCGTACCCGTAATCAGAACATCAGACGGGCATCTGCTCAAGTATCTGCCGGAACGTCACAGAAACTGCACTGGAGAAGTAACCTTCGATTTTGAGACCAAAGATGAATTCGATGATGTCATCAACGACGCGGCTTTCACTCTCGAGTTCGGCTTAGGCGGCAGCAACAAGGCTGTCTTCACTGACTGCAAATGGGACACTGTAAGTTCTCCAACTCGCATCGAGGATCTTGTGACGTTGAAGGCGCCATTCACCGCGAAAAGCGTTGCGATAAGTTGAGGGGCTAGACATGAGGAAACTTTCTGTTCCTTTGGTGTTGATGGTTGCCTTTGTCTGTGGCTTGCTTGTAGGGACAGCATCCTACGCGATTATCAAGCAGATCAGCCAAATTCGTAACATCGGAACTATACGAACCATTGGCGTCGAAGTTTACGTTGACGAAGCGTTGACAGAAGTCATGACTGAGATTGCCTGGGGCACGTTGGATCTTGGAGAAGTCAGAAGTGTCGATGCTTGGGTGAAAAACACGGGTAACGATGCACAGAAGCTTGTTATGTGGACGGAAAATTGGAACCCACCATCTGCGCAGGACTGGATGTTTCTGGCATGGAACTACGACAGTTCATGGATAGCTGTTAACTCTTCGTTTCCTGTTGTGTTCACGCTTTCTGTGGACCCTAACATCACTGATGTCACCAGCTTCAGCTTCGACGTTTGGGTGAAGGGAGTGCACTAGGTTGGATGAGTGGATAAGAAGGCTACATGCGTTGCCTATCGAGCCTCAAAAGCGCAATTATAGAAGACATGAAAACGGTGCTCAAAAACAGAATCAAAGTCATGGAGAGGATTAACAATAAGACAAGAAAAAGTTGAAGTAGATGAGCGGTTCGGAAAAGAATACTTGGGAACTTACGTTTTCGGGGAGATTTCTTGGGCGAAACGTAACCGCATCATCCAGAAGCACACACGGTATCATCCGGTGACAGGTCAGGTCGTGAAGAGCGATTATGTTGCGATTCAGGCGGAGACCATCTGGGCGAGCCTCAGGGAGCAGCCGGCAAACCAGCCTGTAAGCCTCGAAAAGTTGCTCAGCGAAGAAGACGGAGTGCCCATCGAGCTTGGAGAACTGTTCAGCCAAGTCACTAACAGGCTGTGCAGCGTCACGGTTGAGGAGACCCGTTTTTTATCAGGGCAATCAGGCGAGGCAAGCCCCATCAGTCAATCACAAAGTTCCGGCTGTGCAAAGAATTTGGGTTCACCCCAACCCAGCTCGGCAGGCAGCCAGCCAAAACAGTCCAGGAGTTCATCCTGATTCTCAACGAGTTAGACTGTCAAGCAGAGGAAGAAAAGCAGAAAATGGAGAGGAAGGGAAAATGGCGATCCAGATAAACATTGACGTAACAGGCGCTGAAGAGTTCAAGGCTGCAATGCAACAGTTCGATTCTGGTATGCAGCGTCAGGTTCATGAGCGGCTGGCGAACTGGGCTGCGGACGTTAAGGCGTCTGCTAGGCAGCGTGTTCCCGTCAAAACTGGAAATTTACGAAACTCGATCTACTCTAAAATAGGCGAGTGGGTTACAGAGGTCGGCGCAGAAGCAGCCTACGCAATGTTTGTGGAGCTGGGAACCCGGCACATGAGGGCTCGTCCATTCCTTTACCCCTCTGTTCAGGAGGGTTTGCCGCGGCTGGAAGCCATAATCTGTGAAGCCATTGAAGCGGCGAAGAGGGAGGCGGGCTTATGAGTTTTCGTGAGATAGCGGTTACTGTGAGGGCGGTTAATCGTGCAAGCAACGAGTTCACGAGAATACAGACAGACGCTGAGGCGTTAACTGCGAGAATCAAAAGTTTAGGCTCTGCGGTGGCGGGTTTAGGGGCTGCGGGCGTTGCGGTTGGCTATGTTGCCCAGCAGTTTGGTTTACTGAATAGCGAGCAGGCCAGGGTTTTCAACAGCGCAATGACTGTTGTCGCGGTTATGGGCACGTTCATGAGAACCAGCGTAGGGGTGGCTGCCGCCCAGAAAGTGTATGCTGCTGCATGCTGGATTGCAACTGCTGCACAGAACGCCTTGAACATCAGTTACGCCACGTTCTTGGCTTTGACTGGGGTGGGTGTGGCTGTGATTGTTGCTGCCGCGGCTGCGATGTGGCATTTTGCGTCTCAGATGGATGCTGCAACCGATTCTGTGAAGAACTACAATGCTGCTTGGGCTGAAACGGGCGGTTACAGTCGGAACGTGAGGCGTGCGGGAGAGGAAGAGGCTTTCAGGAGGAGGGGCGTCGAATGAGTGTTGCCTTGCCTGTTGTTGCCATGGTTTTCGGTTCGGTTACGCCTCCTCAGGGCGACATTCTGGATTTGAGGGTTCATCTGGGCTGCACTAACGAGGTTTCAAGTTTTTCTTGTCTTCTCCAGAATTTCGACAAAAAATACACGGAGACCTATCCGGTCACTGTGGGCGTTAACGGGAGCTTGAGTATCGGAAGAGGAGCAAGCTGTCCATTGGTAGCCAGTATACGGGTTGAGGAGGTTACGTGTGAGTCTTCGCCTGTTGAGAATTATCTTCGGGTTAAGGGGCGCTGCTGGGGCGAGAAGCTGTTCAGGCGGGTGATAACGAAAACGTATGAGAACATGAAGGGCGAAGCCATCGTGAAGGATTTGATTGACTATTATGCGGGTCTCAGTCATGTCCGGGACTCAACAGAGCTGATAGAAGACACGGACACAACCTATACGCTGCTGGAGTATGAGAACACGCCAGTTTTTGATGTCCTAAAATACGTTGCCTCTTCATCCGATAAATCTGGGGTAGTCGGCTTTGACTTCAGAGTTGAGCCCGACGCCAAATTTGCGTTCTTTCCACGAAACAGCAAAACCAGCCCAGTCAGCCTCTCTGAGCTGATCGAGTCGAGCGAGTATCGGCGGGACATTCACAGGATAAGAAACAGGATAATGACCTATGGAGCCAGAGGGCGACCTTACCCAATGGATGTTGATGGGCAAACATGGAGCGATTCCCTCTCCGAAAACCTAACTCAGATAAATTACTGGCTGGAGCATGCGCTTGGAAAATGGGAACCCCTAACCGCAAACACGACCATGAGCATAGAAACGTCCAGTGTGTTTCAGGGTTCAAAATGCGTCAAGGCAACATGCACAGCCTACATGTATTACCTTTCTTTTTGGTGGGTGTTCACGGACGGTTACGTGAACGCAAACCAGTACCCAGCCCTAGTTTTCGCCATCAAAGCAGACTCTCATCATAGCTTAAGCCATTCAATCGAACTTCACGACGGCAGCGGCGACGACAACATTGTCTGGAGAGGCTTCACCATCCCCAAAACCGACGAATGGGGCGTAATCAAACTGGACATAGGAAAAAACCATGTGGACGAGTGGACGGAGAGCGTTTTCAATGTCAGCGATTTTAGGTGGGACCTCATAAGAGGCATCAGATTCAGCGTCAACCAAAAATCCACAGAATATGGAGACGTCTGGGTGGACATGTTCCATTTTGGAAAGGGACGATGGGAAGCAAGACGACCACTAGAGGTGCAGGAGCCGACAGGCAGCCAAACAGCGTATGGTGTACGTGAACTGGCGGAGGTGGATGAGGAACTCCACAGCGACAACGAATGTGACCTTCGGGCTAAGGCTTTGCTGGCGCATCTGGAGAACCCCGCCGAGTACATAACGGTGAGCAGTTCAGTCATAGACTACGGCACAGACACGTTGCTGCCGGGAGACAAGATTCATGTTACCCTCCCCAACGAGAACATCGACGCTGACTACCGAAGCATAAGCGTAGAATACAGACTAAACGCCGCCACGCAGACTCTTGAGGTTGTTCTGGAGCTTGGAAAAGAATCTCCCCTGCTCGCCGATTACCTGTACACCCTACAAAGCAGAAGCAGCTCGTTAGCGCGATACAAACGGGGGCAATAAAATGGATAAAAAAACGTTAAACAAACTTGACAAACTAAGTTTCGGAGACCTTGTTCGAGTCTACTGGCTTGACGCCAGCGAAGCCATGGGCAGAACCGGGGAAGGGGGGGAACCACATTTTGACACTCCCGTAGCCAGCATTGGACACTACGTGGGAGTGAAGGGAAAACGGACAAGGCATCTGATTCTGCTGAAGGACATCTTCCAAATCACCGAAAAAACCTACGATCTGGTCTACAACTGCATCCCCTTGGGCATGATCGAGAAAATCAATGTCAGAAGAAGAAAAGACTTGGAAACAAAGTTCCATGAACTCATCAAGAAGAACCTCATGAAAATCAAAACCAAAGGCGGACGCTTCGCCAAAGTCAAATGCAGGTGGAGCAAACATGAAAGAACGAATCTCTAAACTGCTAACCAAGAAGGTTCTGGTGAAATCCGGCGAGAAAGTGAAACGCGTCGAGGTTCCGCCCAGCCAAACCCTAGTTTACGGGGTCCTAGCAGCCATCGCCACGTTACTGCTGTTGACGCTTCTAGAGATTGCCCACATGGCATTCCTAGGCAACTTCAACGTCGAAATCTTCGCAACCATAACCCTGATCGTTGGAACCCTGCTTGGAACATTCTTTGGACAGAAGGTGTGAACATATTTGAAGACTAATAGCAGAATATTGTTGAAAAATAGCTTTTTTCAGAAAATCCAAAGGACAACAAAAAAGTTCAACTTGAACACCCAAGAACTCCGCGCAGACCTGATTTTAGACCTGAAAGTCCTAGCAGAAATGGCGCATGAACAGGCAACCAAAACCACTGAACGTCGTAAACCAACCAAAGAACAGCAAAAATGGGCAAAACTGGCGGCTTACATTAGCCGAAGCATCAACATCATCGCCAAGGAGTACGACACAGGCAAAATCAAAGAAAAACTTGAGGAACTGAGGAAGCTAGTCAATGAGGAGCTTGGAGAAGGAAACAAAAAAGCTTGAACAACAAATCAAGCAGAAACTTCAAACAAAACAGCTAACATTCCAAGACAACCCCATAGACTTCTTCGAGCAGGTTCTCGAATTCAAGCCAACAGACTACCAGAAACAGTTGACAGGCTACTTCATGGAGAAACAGTTTGTTGCAGCCCGATGGTGCAGACAAAGCGGAAAAAGCCACATAGTAGCTGCGCTGCTGCTCTACTACGCCCTAACCCAACCCAACGTCTCCATTGGAGTTGTGGGTCCCAGCTTTCGGCAAGCCAAACTGATCATGCGAAAAATAACAGGTTTCCTCAGGTATCTCCCAAAAAGCGCCATTCTGAAGGCGAGAAAAACCGTCATCTACTTCTCCAGTGGCAGCATCATAGAATGCTTCCCAAACAACCCCGACACGATTCGTGGTCCTACCCTGCATCTGGTCTACTGGGACGAAATGAACTTCACAGCCAACGACGAAGAAATGTACGACGCCATCCTCTTCACACTGGGAACCACAAACGGCAAATTCGTCTGCAGCAGCACACCATGGAGCACAGACCACGTATTCTACAGAATCTTCAACCACACGGACTACAGCGACTTCGCCAAATCCCACATCACATGGAAAGACGCAACAGAACCAAACGGTCCCCTCAAAAGGCAGATTCTCGAAAAGATACGGAGACAACTGAAAGCTGACCCCTGGCGATGGCACAGAGAGATGGAGGCAGAGTGGGCTGAAGACGAGAGCCGATATTTCCCGCAGGAACTCATCACCAAATGCATCAGCGGAAACCTAACCTACTCCAGCTTCATAAACCGTCTCACAGGCAGATTCTGCATCGGAGTGGACTTGGGAAAGAAACGTGACCACAGCGCAGTTGCCGTCGTGCAGCTCAACAAAGAACAGGTTCGGCTGATTCATCTGCACAGATTCAAGCTGGGCACCCCCTACGCCAGCGTCATCGGCTACATCAAAGCCCTCACCGACCGGTACCGAACAGTGGAAGCAATATACGTGGACCAGACGGGAATAGGCGAATACGTGACAGAGGACATGAGCACAGTCGTCTCCAACACCAGAGGCGTTGTTTTGACTGCAAGAAGAAAAGAAGAGGTGCTAAGTCACCTGCGGGAGCAGATGCAGACATGCAAGCTGTCTATGCCCTACGGCAGCCAGTTAATCGCGGAGATTCACTGCGAAAAATATGAACTCACAAAAGACGGACACACAAAATTCAGCCATCCCGAAGGAACCCACGACGACAGACT
>CAYVVO010000145.1:0-2574 GCA_964455275.1 uncultured Candidatus Bathyarchaeia archaeon
ATGCCTCTTCTCATCCGATAAGATTGCATTCAGGAGAAGCTTAACCTTCTCGTTCTGGATGGAGGGAATCGCCTCGTTGAGTTTCTGTATTATCTCCGCCTCTAATCGTATGTGCTTCTCCACAAGTTCTCTCTGCTTGTCCAGATTCCCTTCTGTCAACGCCTGAGGAACACGGGTTAACAGTTTAATTGCAGAGGAATACATTTCCGCGTGCTTCAGGGAATCTAAGGAAATTCCCTTCAGAACCCCCTTGACAGCCGGATTTTGGATTTCAACTAACCCTTCTTTCACGGAGTCAACAATGGTTTGCTCAATTTTGATTTGATTCTTGAAAAAATAAACTAACTCATCCGTTGAACTCAAAACACCACACCTACCTTGAAAAAAGAGCAACATGGAGAATAAGGTTTTCGGAAATTTTCAGCAAAATGGGGTATGAGCAAAACGTTTTGGTTCAATTTGATGATCATGCAGCTAGAGGAGAAAAAGCAGAAGCAGAACCAAGGACACTGCAGCCGCGGGGAACAGGGATACGGCGAGCCTCTTAGCCCGTTGCGTGGTTTTGTCAGCCAAAACAGTTAGTTCTGTTATCTGCTGCTCCCCGATGACTTTAACGTTGGGTATTACTTCGGTGCGCCACGACGCCTCCACAGATTCCATGTTGCCTAAAGCATGAATGGTTGCCTCTTTGATGTAGCTGATAAGTTTCAGGTGATCGATTGCTTCGCCCACCAGATTGTAGCCTCTTTCAGACCGTATCATGCCGCATACCGAGTGGGTGTCGGTGGTGAGAACCTCCCCGTCGTCTATTCCCAGCTCTTTCAGTGCTGAGAGTATTTTGTCTCTCAACCCGGATACCATGTTGTTGCCGTCGATGGTCACATAAGCTACTTTCTGGTCATCAACCTCCACAACAATCACGCTTATGCCTCCGGGACCCATCCCATCATGAACCGTGAACTCTCGGGGTACAACTGTCGCCGCTCCTACTTTGAAGCGTGAATTTTTGGTTTTCAGCGCTTTTTCGAGACAGTCCACAGAAGCTTCACTGAAGGATTTAACAGCAGAATCCCGGTCGAATGAACCGCCCATGCTGTTATGGGCGTCGATTGCAAGAACGGAAAGCCCCAGTTTCTCAGCTTCGTTGACAATTAAGGAATCCAGTTCTGGGGGGAGGTCTTCAATGGTTTTCGGCGCTGTGGTTAACGTTAGAAAAGCGCAGTCACCGAATATTTGGCAGCTGGCTTTTGCATCGTCGCTTTCGGTTCGAACCATGGGGGTTGCTTTAGAATATGTGGATGGGGAGCCGACGAATCCAAGTATGCTCTGTACAACTCTTTGGTTTTCAGACTGGGTGGAAACGTCTAATTCGTGACCCACTAAGCCGTGAGGGGCAGAAACAACGCAATCAAACCTGTTTTGTATGGTTGTTTGAATCAAAGATGGGAGGAGGCTGCTTCCAAGGTTCTTGAATGGACCCGGATGCAGGGCTGGAACAACAATCACCGCCTTTATCTTTTCGCCGGCTCTGAAAGTCAACAAAGAGACTTTGACATCCTGTTTGTTGCCAAGCTTCTCAAAGAAAGTCTCCATGGGTGCAATAAGATCCTCTGTCCAGTTGGCTAAGAAGGCTTTGAAGAGCACGGAGGAGGCGATGCCGAGGGTTCCCGTGCCTACGCGGTCCATGAAGTATTTGAAAGCAAACACGCTCAAGAGAGACACAGAGACAGAAGTTAAAGCTAAAACGAGAATTTGCATCTCTGCGGTATACCCAATCGTAGAGATCATAAAAAATAGGGGAATCGCAACCAGGGTGGGCTGCAGTAGAGAAGAGAAAAGGGTTTTTCCAAACCCCGCGAAGGAGGTAATGGAAAGAACTAACAGACGAAGGATCAGGGCTCCACTGAAACCCAAAAAGAAAAAGCTGATCCAAAGTTCTGGAGCTCCAAGAAGGGCGCTAATTAAGCTGCCGAAAATAAGTATTCCAAACCATATGAGTGAGGAGAAGAAAGAGAGGGCGGAACAGCGTCTCCGATTGAAGATTGGGGCGTTTTTCATGGAAGTTTGGCTGATTACAAAGTCTGAGAGTAAGGTTAGGACGAGAAAACTTGCTCCGAAGCCTAGACCAACAGCAAAGTTTTGGAGAGAGAGATTCAAAGGCAGGGTAGACAGGATTCCGCCATGCAGAGACAGGACTCCAAGATAAAGCGTTATTCTACTTCGGGAGGGAAGCCCAAACAGTTTGGAGTATCGCTTCACAGCCTTGCCGATGTATTTATCTGTTGAATCGTTGGTCAACCTGACGCCTCTCTGCCATTATCTTTCTAGGAAACGCTCAAAATATTAATGTTATATTTCTGCCTCCTTAGGTCTACTTAAATGTGCCGCGAAAAAGGTAACACAGAACCGTTTTTACATAATTGGGATTATATCAGGAAAATTCTATTGACATTTTTGTGAATAAATAGTGCCAAACTGGACGCCAGTATCGAAGGCACCCCAAAAAAAAGTATGTTTAAAATCATAATTTTGGGGCGTAAAAGCTTTTATGGCAAATTTTAGTTAAATTGAAAG
>CAYVVO010000146.1:0-3192 GCA_964455275.1 uncultured Candidatus Bathyarchaeia archaeon
GGGGACGGCTTCATAGACGAGAAGGTTCTGAGTCCAGTGTGCACCATATTGTCGACGACTCTCACTCAGTTGGGGAAGCCGATTATCGCTTACGCCACTATTTCTGAGGAGAATCAGGTTAAGGTGTCATCCAGAGGGTCAACGCCGCTGATACAGAGGGGCTTGAATTTGGGGACTATCATGCAGGTTGCGGCGGAGCAGTTTTCTGGCAGGGGCGGAGGGCACGACGTTGCTGCTGGAGCTCAGGTGCCCATCAAGGACGTTGAAGCGTTCATCAAGCTGGTTGACGGGTTGGTTAAGAGGCAGCTGGCGGGGGAGCAGATTGGAGGCTGAGATTCGCCTATCCTACGGGAATGAGCGGGAGGCGGAGGCGGTTGCAAGGGCTGTTTCTCCGGACAATGTGGAGGTTCCGGCTGGGTTGATTGTCGAAACGGTGAGGAAAGGCTCCGAAGTCCATACAACTATAGAGTGCAGAACTGGGCTGCCGACGCTTATAGCTACTGTTGACGACCTGTTGGCTTGTGTTTCTGTGGCAGAAAAAAGCTTCACTGTGGCAAAGAAGTAGCTGATTCGGTTATGGCTTGTGGTCGGTTACCATGGTTTTTGTTGTTGCTTTGGGTGGGTTTGAGGTTATTTGTTGGTGGAGAATAGTTCGCATAGCATTTCGTAGAGTTCTTCGCCGCCCTCAACTTTGGTGAAGAGGCTTTTTTCGGCTTTCAGCAGTTTTCCCGCGGTTCGGCAGGTTTTGTTCCACTCCAGTTCTTTCCACATCAGCCTGTAGTTTTTGTGTTCCACCCACGCCCTGAACACCAGCACAGTGAACATGGCAACCGTGACCAGGAGGTTTAGGAGGTAAATGCTCAGCAGATCCAACATTATCACCGTCACAGAAACTTTAGGTTGAGATGCAGATTTATTCGTTTAGGTAGCCAGATGACGCTGCGCCCGAAAATTAATTTTGGGTTGAACAAAACAGAGCAAACAAAATTTAGTTTTGGGTAGTTGCTTTTTCACGAATTAAATCTACTATGTCATGAATCTCAGACATTAATTGAAAAATTATTCCAAGGAAAACTCCGACTATAAGAATGATGTATTGAATTAAGGGTACTGCCATGTAACTTCCAAAAGTGTTTGAAAGAGCTATTTCCATCGGAAGAGCAAACAAATATTGTAAAGCCGTTCCTAAAAATAGACCGACTGACAAAGTAACACAAACCCAAATTATATCATGCAAAAGGCTTCTATATTCTACATGTTCAAGTTCAAGAGAATGTATAACAAAGTCAAATTTATGTGATGATTGCGTTGACGATGTTGCTGGTGTTCTCCTTTTTTGTCTTAAACGATCACGTAAAAGGTATAGATGTGAAGAGGCTCCTGTCACTATTGAATATCCAAATGCTAAAATAACGCTGACAGGTCGATTAAGAATCAGTGGTGTAAACAAGTAACTGAATAGGATGAACATCCCAAAATATGTGAAAATATTTGCAAAATTAGCAATTATTTGTTTTCCTTCAAGTTTACTAAAACCAATATTTAACAATAAGATGAGTGTGAAGGTCAAAACACCAATAATTATGTAATTTAAGAAGCAAAAATTGGTAGAGCTCTCAAAAGCCCATAAAAATGTCCGACTTTCTTCAGGGTAGACTTGACCAAACTGTGTAAACAATTCTTGGGTAATACATACTTCAATCTTGTGAAAAATAAAATTAGTAGACATCGATATTCCTGCAAAAAGAGCAATTAATATTGAATAGTAATGCCCAAATTTTTTCACTTTTATCTCCCAGTCCAAAATTCGACAAGACTATTTAAGATAAATTCTTAACAGAAGTATATAAATAAAAAGTACTGCCATTATAACAGATGAAAATCTTCTAGAAAAATTTGACAATCTTAAAATTCTTTCTTGTGTAGGGTTTTGAATTAGGTTTATAAAATAAAAAATTAATGGAGATAAAGTTACTAGCAAGATTGAGTAGTAAAACAGAAACTGATTGGTATGTGTGAGGTCTAATAATCCAAAGATAATTGGAAGCATTAAAGAAAATAATGCTGAGGCGACAGCAACTTTTGTTGACCTTATTTGACCATATTTTACTGCGAAAGTCTCAATTTTTGCTTCCATGTCCGCATCTAAATCAGAGATCTCTTGAAAGATTTGACATGCAACCTGAAAAAGGAATATTGGTAAAACACTCAAGAATGTATCCAAATAATACCTTTGCATCATAGGTAGATGATACTCCAAAGTTATTTGACTAGATATTTGAACTCCAATTATGAACGGAAGTACACCAGAACCAATTCCAGCAACAATAATGTCCCAAATAGGTTGAGTTTTTAGATGAAAAATGGGGGTAGAATAGACCGTCCATACAGCAAGATAAGCAAAAAACAAAGGAATAAGATAGATGTTTGTGAGAGCTATCGAGAGAAAACCTGAAAACAATAAAAGCATAAGCAGAAATAAAGATGATTTAGGGGACAAAATTCCTGACGCAATTGGCAAAGATTTTTTTTGAGGATTTAAACTGTCGCTTTTGCGATCAAAATACTGATTCTGTACAAAGATTGCCGCTGTAAGTGTGGAAAAAGAAAAAATGTTTAAGGCTAGATTGAAAAAATCTGGAATCATAAATAGGATACTACCTACACCGAAAATAGCCAGCCATCCAATCCAACTCTGGATTCGGAAAGAACGGAATATATATTTAATTTTTGTAAAATGTTTCCTTGATATTCTGGTATTCCCGATTGTACACATAATATGTCAATCCCTAATTACTCAATCAATGATTGTAAATACAATTTATATTTTAACTGATGTGTGCAATTGGATGGTGTTTTGGGATTCATAAGATTTATTACCGCATCTAATCTCATCTGACTCTTGCTCTCACCGAGATGAAGCCTGCTCTGCACGCGCAAATCCCATATCTACTATCTCATACTGAGATATCCAAAATTCGATCTTTCAAGGGTGGCGTGGTACAGGCTCTGGTGAGGGCACATTTTACGCTTCAAAAACAGCTTTTTTCTGAAAAACAGAACAACACCAATTATTCACACTTCTGTTACCCATATTAGGAGACTAATAGCAGTGCATTATTGAAAACTAGCTTTTTCTGGAAATTCCAAGCAAGAAAAAAGTTTGCTTTCCAAAGTTCACACACACACTCA
>CAYVVO010000147.1:0-2427 GCA_964455275.1 uncultured Candidatus Bathyarchaeia archaeon
TGCAGATAGTGGCTGATCATGGTCCTGCAGTATCAGGCGCCCACAACGCAATTATAGCTGCAAGAGCGGGAAAGGATCTTGTATCCTCCTTAGTAAGCGGTCTTTTAACGATCGGTCCACGATTCGGAGGAGCCATTGATGGAGCAGCATATTGGTTCAAAAAGTTTCATGATGAAGGCAAGGAGCCGTGTGAGATGGTTAGTGGGATGAAGGCGATGGATATACTGATTCCCGGAATTGGTCATCGGGTTAAGTCAGTGATTAACCCGGATAAAAGGGTGGAGATTCTTAAAATGTATGCACGAAAGAATTTTCCGAAAACCGAGTACTTGGATTACGCTCTGGAGGTTGAGAAGATAACCACTGCAAAGAGAGACAATCTGATATTGAATGTTGATGGATGCGTAGGAATTCTTTTCCTTGACCTGCTTAACAGCTTAGGTTTCTCAAAGAAGGAAATCAGCGGCATCATCGAAACTGGAGCGTTAAATGGGCTGTTTGTTCTCGGACGCAGTATCGGATTTATGGGTCATATCCTAGATCAAAAACGTCTTGAGGAAAACCTTTACAGACACCCATGGGAGGATATACTTTATGCGCCTCCTCGAAAAGAGGAAATAAAAGAAGAATCTAAAAAATGGGAGACTAAAAAATGAAGAAAGAAATTGAAGAAGCAAAGGAACAGTTTGGAAAGCTACTGGAAGAACAGCTTGAAAGAGTCGAACGCATGAAAAAAGCAGAGGAATGGATAGACTACGCCAAACTGAAACCAATAATAATCGGAATCATTAGCGGAGATGGAATTGGTCCATACATCACCAAGGAAGCACAGCGTGTTCTAGAGTTTCTGCTGAAAAAAGAGATCGAAAATGGGAAGGTTGAATTAAAAGTCATCAAAGGATTGACTATAGAGAACCGCGCGAAGGCAATGAAAACGATACCTGATGACATTTTAGCGGAGATCAGGAAATGCCATGTTTTGCTCAAGGGTCCATTGCACACTCCTAAGAAGGGGGATAAATGGCCAAACCTTGAGAGCGCGAACGTTGCGATGCGGCGAATACTTGATTTGTTTGCGAACGTGAGACCCGTGAAAGTGCCCAAGGAAGGGATAGATTGGATATTCTTCAGAGAGAACACAGAGGGAGCATACATACTTGGGGGCAAGGGAATAAACGTCACTGACGATCTTGGCGTTGACTTCAAAGTGATAACCAAGCAGGGCTCTGAAAGAATAATCCAGATGGCGTTTGATTATGCTAAACGAAACGGAATCAACAAGGTAACAGTTGTGACAAAGGCGAATGTGGTGAAAACAACTGATGGAAAATTCCTCAGCGTGGCGGAGCAGGTGGCTAAGGACTATCCTGAGGTGGAGTGGGATGACTGGTTTATTGACATTATGACTGCCAAGCTTGTGGATCCAAAAAGGAGGACACAGTTCAGGGTGGTGGTGCTGCCGAATCTTTACGGCGACATTCTCACTGACGAAGCAGCTGAGTTTCAGGGAGGCGTTGGCACTGCTGGAAGCTCAAATGTTGGCAAGAGATACGCGATGTTTGAGGCGATACATGGTACAGCTCCGAGAATGGTTGAGGAAGGAAGAGCCGATTATGCTGATCCATCCAGCATCCTGAGAGCCACTGTCATGCTCTTGAACCACATTGGTTTCGCTGCTGAAGCTAGGAAATTTGGGATGGCTCTTGACGTCTGTGGACAGTATGAGAAAAAAGTGGCTATAACAGGAAGATCGGATGGTGCTACTGGAGCAGAATTTGCTGATTATGTGATGGAGACGATCCAAGACCCGGAACTGGAAAGCAAGTGGCAAAGTTACCAATAGCCCAAAACTCTTGACAGGCTAAACTACAAAACATGGCTCTTGAAGAAGGGGAAGTCTGCCCACGCGGACATTTCCTCGAATGCCCTTTTTATTGGACAACCATCAGCGTTAGGGTAGACAAGACACTGTTTTGGCTTCTGATTTTCTGGACTACTCCCTTGAGTTGTTGGGGAATTTCGGTCTTGATCTTTGCGCAGATATCGTAGACTCCGTAAACCATGTAAGCTTCTTCTACGCCATCAATTTCTTTTACTTCTTTTAGAACGCTTTCCATTTGACTCGGCTCGGTGTTCAGCAAAACATAAACCAAAGACATCAAACCAGCTCAAACATGATCTTAGAGGAAGTTATATAAAAAACTGATACCTGCTATGCGCCCGCAGACCAAGGTTCTTTCCCTGTTGTCCATCAGCACCTCCATTGGTTGGGTTAAAATTTAACCCCAAACCCAAATAATAATTTCCTACGACTAAACGTCTAAACGCTTACGTCTTTTCTCTTCTCTCTCTCCCTCTCTCTTTCCTTTAACACCTACAACCGCCACCACACCACACCGCACCACACAACACATAGGAGAAGCATCA
>CAYVVO010000148.1:0-2200 GCA_964455275.1 uncultured Candidatus Bathyarchaeia archaeon
CAATCGATTTTGTTAGCCGCTTTAAGACTGTGCGGCGCAAATCTGGGCTGGGAGAAGCTATGTTTGTTCCTGCCCAAGGTGCATGGACCACAAAGTCTAGGTTGTGTGCTTTGGCTGCTTGTTTTAGTTTTTTTATTCTTCTTTTGTTTAGGGTGTGTAGTCCTTCGTCGGCTAGTTCTATGTGGTTCACGGTAACTTCGGGCAGGTGTTTCAGAAGTGATTTGAAGGGTTCGTTTAGGCAGTAGAGCATTGATAAGCCGATTTCTGGTTTAGCCATGATTATCACACTAAAGGTTTTATCTTGACCTTGAAGACGGCTTTCTTTTTGGGGGTTTTGGCGTTAGCCATTTGATTAGTTCTCGTGGGTTGCTGCAGCGGATTTGAACTTTGATTGGTCCCAGAGGAGATTCCCCTGTTTGTTGGCAGAAGGAGATGTGCTCTGCATAGGCGACCTGCTTGTTCAGATAAAATGTCACTGATTTTTCGTCCATTCCGTTGAAGAATACTTTTCGGGCAGCGGCGCGGATCTGTTCTCTACTGAGCAGGTTGTATAGTTTGGTGAGACCTTCAGTTCTGGTGGTCTTGGCTATGAGTAACTGTCCCCATGTTCTGGATTTGACTTCAAAGGTTGCTGCTCCAAAGATGTTCTCCACTGCCAGTTTGACTTTCTCCAAATCTTCGGTGGGATTAACCTCCACTTCGATGCGGACAGCTAATTTATTCATCCTCTAACATCTCCTTCATGACCCGCATGATTTCAGTTTTCAACTGGGCTAAGGTTTCCTCGTTCACGATTGTGTGGTCTGCGGCGGCGATTACGGCTCCCATGCCGATTCCAAGCTCTCTCAGGTCTCTTTCCATGAAGGTTTCCCAGTTTGTGGGGTCGTCACTTCGTTTTCTTCGAGACAGGCGCTGATACCGTGTTTTTGGAGACGCGTGGATGGCGATGAGAATGAAGTTTGGAAAGTGTTTCTTGAATTCCTCGACTTCAGCTAGGCTTCGGATTCCGTCGATGACAACTATTCTGCCGGTTGCTTTCTCCAGTTTTGGGATGCATCGTTTGGCTACGGCTGCTGGTCCATCCAACTCTCTAAGATTGAGCATGGTTTTGCCCAGGTTTTCGGGCGTTGGCTTGAGGTTTCTTCGTTTAACCTCTTCTCTTACCACGTCCCCCATTATCACCACTGGATAGCCCATTCTCTGAACGGCTCTCCGGAACACGCCCTTACCGGAGCCGGGCATCCCAGCTACGCCCACAACAACCTTATCTTTCATCCTGAATCCCGCTTTCCCTTACGCAACGCTTCATCGAAAATATCATTCGGCTAAAGTTATAAAATAGTTTGTCGGCAACCGCAAATTTAAGCCATAACACCTAACGTTACAGCGAGAAGATAAGTTTTAGGCAGCAAATATGCGCTCGCTTTAGACCAGTGTTTCTTGTTTTGTTGGCAGTAGTGCCGAACAGCTAGGAGAATTAGCTTACAAAACTTGTCTGCCGTTAACTAACTGAAGGCGGAAAAGAGCGAAAACATACGCAGAACAGTTACTCTCTCTTCAGGAGTAGCTGTTTGGAGTTTACTCTTGCGATGTTTTCTACCAGTTCATTTAACTCGTTTACAGTCACACGCTTTATTGATTCTATTGTGCCATAGCCCCCTTAAGGTTTAGAGCATAGAACTGTTGGGAGGCTGTTTGATTTAACTGGTATGAAGAAGCAATACGTATTATAACTAACATTTTAATTCGGAATCAGACTTAAAATCAAACCCGTGCAACAAACCTTATCAACCAAAAACACCATATCATTATAATGCATGTTTTTTTGACCCACCAAAAGGGGAAGAAGCTCACAGAACCCGAGTCGCCGTGCGCACATGCGCAAAACATGAATGTTGGTGCCGACTTGGTTCTGGCGCTGAGGCGTTCCAAGGAGCATCTCCCTCTCTTGGCAACCAACATCCGCCATCACGTTGACACAAATTTCTATTGTTGAAAGTTCAAACCGTGAAGACCCAAGTTTTGGTCAGCCATGGAGTAAGTTATTAAAACGGTGCGTATGAAAGAGTATAGTTGATGGATTGAACGTTTAGGGGAGATTTGTTATGTCAGGAACCATTCGAAGCTTCTTCTCCTTCGACATAGAAGACCAAACCATAATCAGACGGCTAACAGAAGCTCAGGGCATGCTCGCTAACAC
>CAYVVO010000149.1:0-5044 GCA_964455275.1 uncultured Candidatus Bathyarchaeia archaeon
AGCTTGAAGGGAAAGAGTCACGTGAAGGGGTCAAAAGATGAACTTGAGCAGATTCTTAAGGATCATAAGGAAAAGAAGCCTCCCCCACCCATTGTTCTCCAATCTATATCCAATTTTGTTTTCTTAGAGTCGGTGCTCATCTGCCGAAGCCTAAACATTCCTCCGCCTATTCCGCTCCCAAAAATTTCTACTGCCCCAAAAAAGAAACGGTCTGAACCAACCTACAGAGCCTAAGCTAACCATCTTCGATTTTCAGGAAAAATTTGCAGAGCATTGACCCCAACTACTATGGGTCATGCCCAAGTAAAAAACATGTTGAATTGGGTATGTTTTTGCCCTGTTAGGCGTCTATTTCAGTGGCACATACATTGATGATCTTGATGCTCCGATACCTGGAGATCCATGTCTCACGGGTTTGTTGGTTATGGCGAACTCTCCCAGGTAGCATCCAATCATTTCTGGCGCTATTTCCACTGAGGTGAACTCCTTTCCGTTGTGGATCATTAGGGTGGCGCCCACCATTTCTGGGAGGACTATCATGTCGCGTGCGTGGGTTTTGGTGACTGCCGCTTCTCCTTCGCTTTGGCGTTTTTTGGCTCTTCTGATGTTTTCTAGGAGTGTCCTCTGTCCGGTGTTGAGTCCCCGTTGTAGGCTTCGGCGTTGCCGCGACGGGAGCAACTTGATGAACTCGTCCATGGACATGCCTTGCAGATCCTCAATGGAATGACCGCGATACAGGAATTCTTTCTTCGGCATCTTTTACGCACTCAACCCCATTTGCGTAACTGGATTTATTAAACATTTCTAACCCAGGCTCATCTAGAACATGAGAGGATGTGGGGTCAGAGTTTAGATTCTTTGTCACCGAATTTTTGCTAAACTATTTAAGCATAAGATTTTATCCAAAAACGCGCATAAGCTTACGTTACAGGGTGGTTGACGTTGAATATATTGGAAGTTCGTAACCTGAAGGTGATGGTGGAAGACAAGGTTATACTCAAAGACGTTAACTTGGAGCTGAATGAAAAAAAGAACTATGTTATGTTTGGACCAAACGGGTCAGGAAAAACAACGCTGATCAACGCGATAATGGGTCTCCCCCAATACAAAATTGCATCCGGAAAAATCCTGTTCTTGGGCGAAGACATTACCACAAAAAGTGTGGAGGAGCGGTCTAAGCTGGGTTTGGCTCTTGCTTTCCAGTATCCGCCAGAGATTAACGGCATCAAGCTTTCGTCCTTGTTGAAGTTGTGTGTTGGCAAGGAGGCTGAGGACGATTTTAGCGCCGAAGAGAAAGAGTTGATAGACGCTTTCCATTTGGGCGAGCTTCTGGAACGGGACACCAATGTGGGCTTTTCGGGAGGGGAAAGAAAAAGGGCTGAGGTTCTTCAGATGCTGCTTCTGAAGCCGCGTCTGCTTCTTTTGGATGAACCAGATTCTGGCGTAGATGTTGAAAGCCTAAAGTTGATTGGTGAACAAATTCAGAAATACGTTGAAGAGAGCGGAAGCACATCCCTCATTGTTACCCATAAAGGCGACATATTGGATTACGTGGACGCAAAGTATGCCTGTGTTCTCCTGAAAAGTATTGTCTACTGTTTCGCTGAGCCAAAAACCATCTACGAGAACATCAAGAAAGGCGGCTACGAGAAATGTGTAGCTTGCCAAAAGCGGGTGGAGGAGGGCTGGTAAAATGGTTCAAAAAGAAAGTGTGCTAACAAAGATTCCTCACAGCATACTCAAAGATGTGTATAATGTGGGCATCGACGTAGATGAGAAAGCCCGTTCCGGAACATTATTTCATGTGGACCAAGCCACGGTGTACACGAAAATTAATGAGTACTTCAGAGACAAAATAGAGATAATGGACACAAAGAAGGCTTTAGCGAAGTACTCTTGGCTCCAAGATTACATGTGGAAGCTGGTTGACCCCCACAAAGACGAGTTCACCCGCAAAGTGGACGAAGAATTCAGCGGCGGATATTTTATGCGCATACTCCCCGGCGTGGAGGTGACTTTGCCTCTCCAGTCATGTCTCATGATGACAAAAAAGGATTCAGAGCAGAGAGTCCACAACATCATAATCGGTGAAGAAGGCTCTAAAGCTAACATCATAACGGGTTGCATCCAGCATCAGACCGGAGAGGCGGCTACTCATCTGGGAGTTTCAGAAGTTTACGTGAAAAAGGGAGCTGCACTCAATTTTACGATGATCCACAACTGGACTGAACAGACCGTGGTTAGACCCCGAAGTGCAACATTGATTGAAGAGAAAGGAACGTTTATTTCAAATTATATTTGCCTGACTCCAGTGAAGGATGTGCAGATGTATCCGGTGGCGTTCTGTAACGGTGAAGATTCACGGGCGTTTTTCAATTCGATTCTGTACGGTCACAAAAATTCGTCTCTGGATATTGGCTCAAGAGCGGTTCTGAACGGCAGAGGCAGCAAAGCAGAGTTGATTACTCGTGCTATCGCCAGAAAAAATGCCGCTATCTTTTCGCGGGGCAAAATGGAGGGAAACAATTCAGAGTGTAAAGGTCACTTGGAATGTAGAGGGCTGATTCTCGATGAGGAATCTTACCTTGAGGCTGTACCTGAGCTAGTGGCAAAGAAGCGGGGCGCAGAATTGACTCATGAAGCAGCGGTGGGCAAGCTATCGGAAAGTGAGATATTGTATCTTATGACCCGGAAGCTTTCCAGAGACCAAGCTGTCTCCTTGATTATCAGAGGATTCATGAACGTAGGCATAATGGGGCTCCCAGAAAACATATCGACAGAAATCAACAGAATCATAGACATGGTAGCCGAAGCAAGCTGACCTTCCCCTTGCCTAAAAATGGAATAATAAAAAAACACCAAAAACAGATGAAGTGTGTGCTTAGGTTTCCAGAAAAAAGCTAGTTTTCAACAATGAAGTATTATTAGTCTCCTAATAGAAGTACATTGTTGAAAACAGTGTTTTTTCTGTTTTTCCAAGCAAGATAATATTTTGTTCTCTACACACATCCACGCGCATATTAGGATCCTAATAACAGCAGATTGTTGAAAAACAGCTTTTTTCTGAAAAACCGTAGCCATTTCACCAAAAAACGAGTTGGTTCCTTTTTTTCTTCTGTTTGAAGCCATTATCCGGTCAGATTTGTGCGATTGCTTTCGAACCTTATATATGGGTCCAAGTTGCCATCGACAATGTAGCACGCCTGATTGAAACCGTGTTTTCTTGACTGTTTAGGTTGCTGCAACTTTCATTCATGTTTGGTTTGTATCCGCTGCAACACCCCAACAGTCAACAAAAGTTACAGCGTACCACATACCTATTGTTGAGGCAAAACAATGTTTCTAAAAACTGGTGCCTCTTAGTGCCTTGGCTATGAACTCGCGTCTCTTTGGGCACAGTTTTGCTTTTTTTGGTTGGCGCGAAAGGGGACGAAACCCAACAATATTTATTTTATCATTTCAATTTCTGCACATGATGGAGGGCTAATTTAGCATTTTTGTGGTATGTGGCGTCTGTTTCTTGTTAACTTGAACCCAGAAACGGTGAGGGTGGAAACGAAGTCAGACGAAATGCGGCAACAGGCATGAAAACATAGTTCATTGTTGCTGAGGGAAGAAAAAGGCTAATAGGCTAGGCTCTTACTGTTTGACGCGATTATGTTGCAGAAATCGGCGGTAATTCTCGCGGGCGGCTTCTCCAGAAGGTTTGGCAGAGACAAGGGATTAGTTGTTTTGGCAGGTAAGCCCCTGATCCTTCATGTAATCGACCGAGTGTCCAAAGTGGCTGATGAGGTTCTGGTGGTGGTCAGCTCGGAAGAGCAGAAAAACAAATTTGAAGCAATCTTGGAAGAGAAAGCAAATCTGGTTATCGACAAAGACGATTCTCAGAGCCCGCTTGTTGGAGCCATAACCGGATTCGAATGTGCTAACGCTGAATATTCGCTGCTTCTGCCCTGCGACACTCCCCTAGTTTCAACACGGATAGTCCAGTTTCTCTTGGACATATGCACAGACAGGAGCGCCGCTATTCCCAGATGGCCAGGCGGATACATTGAGCCGCTTCAAGCAGTTTACCGCACAGAATCTGCCCTAACCGCGGCGAAGACGGCGTTAAAGCAGGGAAAAATGAACATGCGATCAATGATTGATAATCTGAGGGGAGTGCGTTATGTTTCAATGATGGTTCTGGAGCAACTGGAACCTGAGCTTTTGACCTTTTTTAATGTCAACACTCCTCAGGACCTGAAGAAAGCTGAATCCATCCTCAAATAGCTGCTTATTTTATATTTGGTGTCGGTTTTAATGTTGTGTGTTAACATGGAAATGTTTTTTAGAGAAAAATTAACCGATAATTTTTGATTTTTACAGCTATATTCGGGAACTGCTCTTCCAGCATCAGCATCCCTTTTCGAATGTTATTGGCAGTAAATTGTAAAAACCAGACTTGCGAACCTACGTAATAAGCATTTATCTGCCCGTAACCCCTGCGTCAAGAGGCGAAGAATATTAAACAGCCAATGTTGACTCCAAATAAAGAGGCATTACCCTTGAATAGAATCGAGATATTCCCAGTAACAGATTTGCCCATCATAAAGAAAGGCGACGACCTTGCTTCATTGATTTGTCAAGCAGCTGAAAAGCAGGGGACTCCTATCCAAAACGGTGACGTTATCGTAGTCACTCACGTCATAGTTTCTAGGGCTGAGGGAAACGTTGTGAACCTCGAAACGGTAACGCCCTCAGAGTTCGCCAAAACCGTTGCAAAGACAACACGCAAAGACCCGAAACTCGTAGAAGTTATTCTCCGGGAATCCAAGAGCATCGTACGAATGAGTGGCGGAAAGCTCATCACAGAAACCAAACAGGGACTGGTCTGTGCCAACTCGGGAATTGATCGATCCAACGTTCCGGGAAAGGGTAACGTGGCGCTTCTGCCTGAGGATGCTGACCGTTCAGCTCGAATGATAAAACAAAAGATACGTGAACTAACCCAAAAAGATGTTGCTGTCATCGTCTCGGACACTCACGGGCGCCCTCTACGTCA
>CAYVVO010000150.1:0-1817 GCA_964455275.1 uncultured Candidatus Bathyarchaeia archaeon
AACGGAGAACGGTGCGAGGAGATCGCCCCTGGCGTCTACGAGACCAGCATAACTTCTTGGAGTCCCATTCAACAGGTGACAGTTCAAACCGACGCCGCAGACTTGCCCAGCGAAACATGGACAACATCAACATTTCATGCATTAAACACAGGTTTGTATCTTGCACTCTTTGTAGGGATTGTGATAGCTGTATTGCTGTTGAAATGGCTAAGCTGCAGTCCCAGTCAAACCACAGCATATATTCATTAAAAACAAATTTTGAAAAGCTGAAAAGGAAACAGCAAAACAACAAACAAGCAACATCAGAAGCCATTCATATTAGGAACCTAATAACAGCGTATTGTTGAAAACTAGCTTTTTTTCCGTTTTTTCAGTTTATTTCTGAGCGAGGTCGCTGTAGGAGAGGGATTCAAGATTGTTTGAGTTTATCTTCAGGTTTTCCATTAGTTTTTCTAGAATCAGCCGATCCTTTTCGACGCTCTTTGGGTTATCAGTGGTTTGTCTTTCGAATTCGATGAATTTGCCGAGTTTCTTAACCGTGTCCAAGTGAATCTGTGTTCCTGCATAGCGATAAATCTCCCTGACCTTCTCTACGACAATCAGAGGAGTTAATATCTTCTTGAGTATCTTCTTCAACTCTTCAGGTTCCTGGACCCTGAGAATGAAGGCGTCATCGCTTTTCGGACCCTCAATGTTCTCCCTTTCATAATAAATCAACTCTGCTACGCTGTCATCCTTCACTTCTCTCAGCTTCAATCTTCCCTCCGGCACCTTGAAATAACTGTCCGTCTGCTGAAAAGTTCCCGCATGCTTGGCGCCTAGAGCAGACAAAATTTTTCTCAAAAAATCATGGTCATCGACTCTTGCCTTTAACTCCACCATTTTGTGCCTAAAGCTATGCTGCGTCTCAAACTTCAATGTGCTAGTCAACTCTTGCAAGAAGAGTTACAGCAATGACTATTTTGTCTTTCTATACTTCAAAATTTGGACGCATCGAAGGGCGCTTTATTGCCCAACTCTTTTGGGCTCTCATCAAGTCTGTCAAGTCTGTCTCTGAAAGATTTTTCAAGCACCTGCCTTAACCGAACATACGTTTCTTCATCGATTTTTTCGTCAGATAGAAGAGACAGAAGCTTCTTTGATTCGGTAGTGAAGATTTTCTCATGTTTCAGCCTGCTTCTCATATTCAAGAAATGCTTTTTATCCAGTTTTCCCGAAAAAAATAACTGCCTGAGCTTCTTCACTTCGCGTTCGTAATCATCTTCTTCCTTTCTAGCGTGGTATATCACCAAAACTACAAGAAACACTACCAAAATCGCTAGAGGCATAATCAGAAAGAAAAAATAACCTTGTTCCATAGTCCCCGATTAGTTTCTAGAAATAAACGGTTTATGAACCCTACATACATACTTCCGATACTTATTGTCTCTGCAGGAGTTAGCATTACACTTCTGCTTTCACGCTTCACCTAAAACATGCTTCGAGAGGATGCCAACAAACACATTTACCCTAACGACCCAAAGTAAGGTCAATAAAACTTTTCTTCGCGTACGACACAGCCTTCGTAAGCTCCTATCAGTTTGCCATCAACTGCAAACAATGACACTTGTGGCTTGTGCTATGCTATGCCCTGGGAAAGCGAAAAAATTAAACAAAAATGACAGAAAATGGGGTCCGGTTCATCCCGAAGTGGACCGAGCGGGAATTGAACCCGCGGCCTCCTGAGTGCAAGTCAGGCATTCTTCCAGGCTGAACTATCGGCCCACAATCCTGTTTGCTTTCCTTCAATTAGAGAAGAAAGATTTAGAGGTTTCGCA
>CAYVVO010000151.1:0-1328 GCA_964455275.1 uncultured Candidatus Bathyarchaeia archaeon
ACAGCCTTAAACCCGAACATATCAGGCTTCTTTCATCAACCCCAATGAAGGGCTTCCATGTTCTGGGCAACCTTCAAGAGGTTTCGCTTGAAATCTCAAATTTTCTGAAAAACGGCGGCGGCATAGTGCTACTTGAAGGACTAGAATATCTTGTTAGCCGTTTCGGCTTCAACCCCGTATACAGCATGTTGCAGGAGAAACGTTTCGACTTCTTAGCCGCAAATGCTGTTCTTCTGATATCCATCAACTTTGAGGCATTAACAACCCAAGAGAAAGCGCTTCTTGCCAGTGAATTCAAAACCATAAAGTAGAAGATTGGGATGAAAAAGTCACTGATTAGTAGAAGGAAGGGCATGTTGGGGGAACGTCTAAAAACAGTTATACCGCCAGTTGAATAATTAGTTGTATTACATCTTGGTGATTTTTATGCCAGATAACATAGTCAAAACGGGAATACAGGGATTCGATGAGCTTGTCAAGGGCGGATTACCCAGAGGATACGGCTACACAATAATGGGCGGTCCAGGTTCAGGCAAAACAATATTCGCTATGCAATTCATCTACAACGGCGTCACGAAATACGGCGAAAACGGAGTATACATTTCCTTCGACGAATCCCTCCGATCAATAAGAAAAACTGCATCAAACCTTGGAATGGACCTCACCAGCTTGGAGAAGAAGGGACAACTCATCATCATTGACGCCTCGCCAATTCGCGTGGAACTCGGCAAGTACACAGCAAAAACTGACACATTCTTGGGTCTACCCAACTTCGACATCGACACCCTCATGAGGGCAGTTAACAAAGCTGTAGAACGTGTTGACGCAAAAAGAATCGTTGTTGACCCCATCTCATCATTGTTGATCCAGTACAGAGACCCATTCGTCGTGAGGAGAGAAACCTTGTCATTAATCAGCTCTCTTTCGCAAGACGAACAACACACATCGCTCTTCCTGAGCGAAATCAGCAAACCTGACACTATCAGCCAGTTAAATGTTGAGGCATTCCTGACAAACGGTGTAGTTATCCTTTATAACATAAAACAGAGAGAAGAAAAAGTAAGAGCTGTCGAGATACTCAAGATGAGGGGAGTAAACCACAGCATCAAAATGCACCCCTTCAAAATCACAGACAACGGCATAGTTATCTACCCGAAAGAAAAAGTCTTCACATGAATTCTTTAAGTAAAGTAGAAATGTAAAGGGGGTAGTGGCGGATCCGCGGGGATTTGAACCCCGGATCATTGGATTTCTTCTTCCGTAGATTAGAAGTCCAATGCCTTATCCTGACTAGGCCACGGACCCAATTTGATAATCATAGTCTAAGA
>CAYVVO010000152.1:0-1901 GCA_964455275.1 uncultured Candidatus Bathyarchaeia archaeon
AGGAAGTCATTGAAGGGGAAGTTGTAGAAATAGCGGAGTTTGGCGCCTTCATCCGTATAGGACCCGTTGACGCCCTCCTCCACGTATCTCAGCTAATGGACGACTACATCTCCTATGATGAACGGCAAGGAGTTCTCATGGGCAAAGAAACAAAAAGGAAACTGCAGACCGGAGACCGCGTGCGGGTTCGCATAACAGCTGTTTCTTTAGGTCGCAGCGGAGGCTCCGGAAAGATAGGAGTAACTGCTAGGCAACCATTCCTTGGAAAGCTGGAGTGGATTCAGAAGGATGTGAAAAAGTTAGAGGAAGCCAGTGCAGAAGATTCAGGGGATGCCGAGACAGCAGAAGGTGAATCAAAGAAATGACAGATAAAGCATGTCGGGAGTGCCACGTCATATCCTATGGTTCCATATGCCCTAACTGCAAGGCTACCAACCTAAGCGACGACTTCTCTGGTGTGGTAGTGATTATTGATCCTGAGGGTTCGGCTATAGCCCGCGCCATGGAAGTGAAGAAGAAAGGGCACTACGCGCTTCGAGTAAGGTAGGTAACCAGAATTCGTCTCCTAACCACTGAGCTACGCGAGGAACTGAAGAAGCCTCAGGGACTGCTGATTGATGGTCCCTTAGAAGAAACCATGAAGATGCTGAAAGAGTTTATCGAGAAGGAAAAGCCCTCATTGATCATTTCTGTGGGCGACGTAGTGTCCCGCAACATGATTGAATATGGTGTCCCACTGAATGTTCTAGTTGTCGACAACAAGGTTATGAGAAAACCCATCCAGCCGATAACTGTGGACGCCGACCAAACATTACATGCAAAGAATCCTCCGGGAGCCATAACCGACGAGGCATGGGCTACCATAAGAAGCGCTGTTAAGCAAAAGGGACAAACAAGAGTGATGGTTGACGGCGAGGAAGATTTGCTTACCCTTCCGGTGGTGCTGGCTGCACCCCAAAATGCCATCGTGGTTTATGGGCAACCCCACAGGGGACTTGTTGTAGTCAAGGTTACAGAAGAAACAAAAGAGAGGATGCGCCGTATCGTGGATTCCATGGAGGAATCTTCGAAAAGCTAAAGTAAGAGGGATGTGTCAAATCAACCACAACCTGCGGAAGTGTGTTAATGAATCTTAAGATCGTCTCGAAAGAGCAGAATCCTCTGATGAAAAGAAGAGAAGTAACCTTCAGCGTTGAACATGCCCAGACTGGGGGCACCCCAACCCGCGTTGAAGTTAGGAAACAGCTTGCAACCTTGCTGAAAACGGACCTCGATTTGGTTTACGTTAAACAGTTAGAAACAAAAACAGGCACAATGGTTGCCATTGGCGAAGCTAACGCTTACGACTCCGTTGAGCAGGCTAAGCTCATGGAACCCAAGCATATAATCGCCAGAAACGCAACCCCGGAAAAGCCTGAGGATTCACCAGCTCCAGAAGAGGCAACAGAGAAGAAGGAGGAAGATTAGATGTCTGGAAAAGAAGGTGGAGAGAAAAAATCCAAAAAGAAACGAAGTGGAATCTCTTCATACTACAAGATTGAGGAAAATGGAATCAAAAGATTGCGTCCTAATTGTGAACGGTGCGGACCCGGATACTTCATGGCTGATCATGGTGACCGTTACACATGCGGACATTGCGGTTTAACCCGATACAAACAACAAGAAGAATAAGCTAGCCAAGTTTTAATAGTGAAGCTTGGAATATAGAGGTTGGATGGGCGTTCTGAAGAATGATTAATGTGAGAGTTTTTGTGAAAAACATTTCCGCTGAGACTTTCTGGGAGATCGGGAAGCCTATTCCGCAGGTTCAGATAGCCACCAATCTTAATGTGGTTGGAATCAGCAAGAAAGGCGAAGACATGCTGGAGGTTCCTTTTGTTTTCACCATAAATTACAATCCG
>CAYVVO010000153.1:0-2033 GCA_964455275.1 uncultured Candidatus Bathyarchaeia archaeon
GTCGCCGTCAATGTTTTTCTCCCAGAAGGACAATACGCCGTAGTGCCCATTTTTTGCTGCGTAGGCGTGTGCTCCAGCCTCTATGGCGCGGTGGTCGTTGCCTGTGGCTATAACCACGCCGATTATGCCGTTTAGGATGCCCTTGTTGTGTGTTGCCGCTCGGTACGGGTCTGCAGCCGCAAAATTGTAAGCCTCCACTATGCCGTCAACAATCTCTTCGCCGCCCAAAGCCTCCTTCGCTATAACCGCCCATGCTCGTGCCAGCCGCTTCACAGCAAGGTTCGAAATGATTCGCAGGTACACCCTGCCTCCGGTTATTCTTTCGATCATGGGGGCAACCGCCTCAGCCATGGTGTTAACTGCGTTGGCGCCCATAGCGTCCCTGCAGTCAACATGAAGCTCTGTTATGACCATGGTGCCAGATTTTGCATCTATCACTTTCACATCTAGGTTCTTGGCGCCTCCCCCAACAGAAACCAGCATGGGGTCCTGATCGTTGGCTTTCTCTAGAATCTCCTTTTTAGCTGCTAGTATCTTCATTTTCGCTGCGAAGGGGTCTTTTATGTCCACGGCTTGTATCTGCCCAATCATGATTGGGTCGGTGCTGCTGGTGAAAAAGCCGCCCTTTTCTCGTGCCATCTTGGCGGCGTATGTGGCTGCTGCAACCACTGAAGGTTCCTCGATTGCCATGGGTATCAGGTAGTCTTTTTTGTTGATGAGGAAGTTCATGGCGATTCCAAGGGGCAACGGAAATGTTCCCACAACGTTTTCTATCATGCGGTCTGCCAGCTCCATTTCTAAGGCGCCGGTTGACTGGAGAATCTTCACTTCTTTGTCCGTTAATTTTGCGAAATCTTTTACGTACTTCATCCTCTCTTTGGGAGATAACTTGTAGAAACCTGAGACTTGAGAAGTTTTTTTCATTGTAATGCCTCTTTGACACGCATTTTAGTTGAGTGGAATCGCATATGAATTTAACTGCGTTACCAACTTATTGTTGTTCTAGACTCTTTCGATGCAGGATATATAATAGACTATATCTTTCGTGAATTCTCGCCAACCCTCAGCTATCCCTCGTACTTCAGTTTCTGAAAGTATTACTCCATTATCAGAGTAGAATCTTGAAAATGTTCGTCTGACGCCCAGATCGCCAGCGGGAATACAGGCACTTCTTTTCAAACCAGCAGCCAGCACCATCTCGGCAGTCCAGGTTCCTACTCCCCGAAACTTTTTCAGGGTCTCCGCCACCCGCTCGTTTGAAAGCGACCTTAAACCTTCAGGATCGAATTCTCCAGCCGCCGCCTTTTCTGCTATTCCTTTGATGTACTCTGCTTTTCTCCAGCTTAACCCGCACTGCCTTATCTCCTCCAGAGCTGCCTCAGCGAGCCTCTTGGATGTTGGAAAATCATAATAGATGACATCCTCTGCTTCTGCCTTTTCGCCGAATCTGGTCACCATCTTGTTTGTAATCGAGAAAGCTACCCGTATCGAAATCTGCTGCTGAATTATCGATTTGATTATGCTCTCAAAAACCGTGACTCCGATGCTTCCTGCCTTCAACCCATAAAACTTCAGTTTCAAGTCTCTTAGGACGGGGTTTTTGTCCATGAAAGCGTAGAGGCTAGTCACGTCTTGGCTAAAAGAGAACATCCCGTCCAGAATCCTTGACAATTCCTCTTTTTCTTGTTCACTGATGGGCTGGAAGTATTTTGCCTCGATTTTTGGCTCCTCGACAGTGCCTACAGACTGTAATGCAACAGGAATCAGCCTGCCAGAATCTAACCGTATGGCACGTCTCCAGACTCCCGCTTCAAAGACTTCTGGCATGGGCTTCTCGTAACTGAAGACGCGGCAGCTCAAATCGAAATCGTGTGGAGACTTGGGGTAGACATAAAATCTTTGGGGCGACAGCTAGTTTCCCTCTCTTTTTGCATTCAGCAGACTGTTGTCTTCCCTAATAAAACATAACAAAGATAAATTGATGTTTATCCACAGTTTTCATGGACGAAACCCAATGTGGACAAGCTGGAGAC
>CAYVVO010000154.1:0-10859 GCA_964455275.1 uncultured Candidatus Bathyarchaeia archaeon
AAAACAGGTTGACCTGAATCTGTGGGCAGACAACTCAACCGGAACCATCAGCAACCGGATTCAAGCCGAACAAGCAGTAATCGAAAACGTAAACTCCATGATGATGTTGGATGAATTCAAGGATAATGGCGCCAAGATACTGCTTCAGGAAAACGTTATCGGCTACGCTGCAGCGAATACGTCTTATTGCGACGTTTTCATCAGCAAAGTATTCAATGCCCCAAACACGGAACTGATGATCGGGTTAGCCCGAGGAATGCAGAAAACCTATGACATACCTGCTTGGGGGCTGTTTGTGGACACTTGGAGGGAATGGGAGTTGCCTCCGGCGGATTTCTCTGCCAGCGACGTTGAGCGGGCTCTTTATGAGGGATGGTTCTATGGAGCAAAATACTTCTTCTTTGAGCAGGGTTGCTTTTTTGGAACCCTTGATCGTGAATGGCCCCACAAATACTTCATTTTGGATGATGATGGCACGTTAAGTGATTATGGGAAGGTGATTCAATGGTTCTATGCTTTTCTGCGAAACGCGAACAAAATGGGGTATGAGCAGCCCGATTACACGGCATCTGTTGCGGTGATGATTGGGCAGAGCGGATGGAGCAGCCGAGGACCAGACTGGGGATTCTGGGATCAGGATGAAAGGCATGGCGACCTCGATTATACTTTATTGAATCTGTTTTTCCCCGGAGTCGGCGACAATTGGCAGATTGGCGGTGTTCGGACAGGAAAAGAATTTACGGGATTGCCCTTCGGAATGGTGGACATTATCTCCATCTACGCTCCACCGTCTGTACTGAAACAGTATGAGGTCGTTATTGGTTTGGGGTGGAGCCTCATGACCGACACAATCGCAGGCAACATCGAAGATTACGTTCAGGATGGCGGAGTTTTCCTCTCGTTCCTAACGTTTACTCACAGTAACGAAGCTGTGGATGACCTTAAAGACGCTTACGCGTGGACTGAAAGTTTTGCTTCACTGTTCGGCGTCAGCGTAAGCACTCCCGCTACCAGCCAATGGGATATAACGGCTGACACATTCTTGCATAACATCGCTTTCACGGAAGATACGTTCTGGTATCCATGGAGCGGAAAGACCTACAGCTACTTTGACCCAGATGAAACCGATTGTTGGTTCTGGAAATTCAAGTATGAGCTGTCCGACAGCGAGAACACTCGGGTAATAGCGTGGGTTGACGGGATTCAAAGCGACTATAACGCCTTCATTGTTGAGAACAAGCTGGGTGCAGGCTACACTTACATGGTCAACACCCGTAACTCCAAGTCTCTGCCGAACGGTGTCTTAACCGATGCCCTAACAGAATTCATACATTATCTCTGCACGTATTACGGACGAATCATGGTATACGCGCCATACCCAGAAACCGAGTACTGGCTGAGCCAAGGACAGTCAGACAGCGCAGTCTACCTTCTGCATGACAACTCCACAGCCACACAAAACTTCACATACTACGTTAGACCAATGGACGCAGACTTAAGCCTCGACAAGAAGCACATAATCTTCGAGTATCTCAACAGCGAATTCTACGGCGTCACAGAAAAAAACATAGTTCCGCTTAACGTGACACTGCACCAAGACGAGGCAAAACTGTTCCTGCTGCCAGAAGACGATGGCGAGCCTCAGGTGCTGTACTCGGATGCCCATTTAACTGCAGCCCCAATGTTTGCTGACCACCGCCTAACAGTTGCAATTGAAGGCATCGAGGAAGCAGCAAACACGACCAAGATTTATTGCTCAGATTTTGGGCGCCCGCGCTACATCCTCGGCGTACCCTTCAGTCTTGCCCAAGTTTATGACGGCGAAACCAACATGTTGACAATTGTCTCTGACTCTGACATCACCGTCGGCTGGAACAACGTAAATGACTTTTCTGTGCTTTCGTCAACCGTTTCTTTAACTGACTTTTCATGGAACTCAACTCGCGGGGTTCTAAGCGTTTCCGCAAAAGGAACCGCTGGACAACAAGGCTCCATGCAGGTGCAGACGGGAGGAACAAAACCTTACTACCTCAAGGTCGACAATAAGGAGGTCTCAACATGGAGTTACGATGACTCAACGGGCATCCTGTCCGCCAACTTTTCGTTTACATCCGAAACCGCTGAGGTTGTATTCGGCTTCAAGCAGATCGAGGTGGACAGGCTGTTTGTCAGTGATGCGCGGGCTGATGTGGGTAGTGTCCAGGCTGTCGGCTTTCATGTGGCGTGGATGCACGATGGCTCTGATGTGGCTGGAGCAACCGTTGAAGTTAACGGCACCGAGTACGTGACAAACCAGACAGGGTGGGTCAGTTTCGAAGCCAGCTATGACTGTGTTGGCAGACTGTTCTGGGGCATCACGGACATAGAATACGAGGATGTAACTGGCTACGCGAAATCCGTTACTGGAGTCTCCATCATTTGGGACAGAGTTAACGTTACGGATTCCATCGTAATCGAGGATGTTGTTCAGGCGGGTTCGTTGCAGACTGTGTGGCTGGAGGCAGAGTACGAGTACGATTCTGTGGTCTTCGATAACACGAGGGGAACCGTCTTCCTTAATGGTGAGCCTATGATGTGGTCTGACAGGAACTCAAGGTGGGAATATAATGCAACATCGGACATTATTGGTCCACAAACGTATGAGGTTACAGCGGTCAACGATGAAAGTTTTGGGCTCACAGCTATCCGCAACCAAAACGGGAACATGGAAATAGTTTGGGACAAAATTGAGGTAACTAGGACCGAGTTTGAGACTAACGCGTTGGGAGTTACGACCATAAGAGTTCACGTCGCCTACAGTTACACAGAGAATCCGGTGGTCAACGCAGAAGTTTCCGTGAATGGAAAAGCATGCAGCCAAATCGAGCAGGGAATATACGCGTGCGAAATAGCCGATTGGAGCCCGTTTCAGAGTTTCCTTGTTGAGGCGGATTACCCAGACTTTGAGCAAGCCACGAAAACCGTGTCCAACCTTCACGTCTCAAACACAATATTGTACGTGGTAATCGGGTTAGCATTTCTGTTAACAGCAGCATTTTTTGTGCTCAGGAAAAAGCGAAGACAACAAAAACCTGAAACTGCATCTTCAGATACACCGTCAAACATAAGGCTTTTAACTGTTAACTTGAGGAAAAGTGGATGGGTAGAGTGAAAAACGTGGATTGGAAAATCCTTCTATTAACAGCGCTAGCCGCATTCATAGGCAGTATTGGGCAACTGGAATTTAAGCAAGGAGCAAACACCCTCCAGTTCGACATCAAGATGCTGCTCACAAATTACCATCTAATCGCCGGAGTTACGGTATACGCCTTGTCCACTGTCCTTTACGTTTACGCCTTAAGCAAGGGTAACCTTTCATTACTCTATCCCATAATCGCTACGTCCTACATCTGGACACTCATATTCTCCAAAATTTTCCTCAAGGAGCCGGTGGGATTAACCAGCTGGGCAGGCGTCTTCTTCATTCTGTTGGGAGTCGCGCTTATTGCGACGCAAGCAGGTAGATAACCGTTGATTGTGATAACGGTTCCAGCCTGCAATGAAGCAAAAAACCTGAGAAAATGTGTAGAATCGCTTCTGAAAGAAGCCCCTAGATTAGGAGAGGACTTCCGCATTGTAATAGCTGAGGATGGAAGCACGGACGGAACCGACGTTATCGCTCAAGAACTGGAGCAGATGCACACACAGGTTATCCACCTTCATTCGCAGCAGAAACTGGGAAAAGGGTTAGCGTTGACGCGGGCGTTTAACAAGGTGGAGGGTGACATCTACGCTTTTGTTGACTGCGACCTTGCGACAAGCATGAAGTTTTTTCCTCAGTTAATTAATTCGATACGGGAAGGAAACGATTTGGCGTTAGGGTCAAGATACATGGAGGGCGCTGAGGCTGATCGAGCGGTTTTACGGGATTTTCCGTCAAGAGTTTACAATTGGCTCATCAGAGTTTTGTTCAAGGACAGGGTTTTTGACCATCAGATAGGCTTTAAGGCGTTCTCTAATCGGCTGATCAAAGGCATTCTAAACGAGTGCAACAGCACCGGCTGGTTTTGGGATACGGAAATCATCATCCGAAGCGTAAATGGCAATTACAGAATTGTTGAGTTTCCAGTTGAGTGGAAAGAAAAGAAAAGCGGTAAAGGCTCCCTGAAAATGGTTACCAATGTTGCTATGCAAAACGTGATTGGGATTATTGAATTGAAGAGACTTCTCCAAAAGTGAACAAAGGATTATCATCTGTAAATAAGAGAAACGGGAAGCTGTTCATGTCATCTTTTTATGGGTGATTACAAAAATTTAATATTGCCTTAGCAGAGTTAGACAGGACAATCCAGAGGGACGGGTTAACACTTGGCTTCTGCTCTATCAATGATTACGTCACGATTCAACCGATGGCGCCTAGTATTCCTCATTTTTCTTGTAGTGTACGCGGCTCTCATGTTGCTCTATTTAGATTACGCCCCAATCCGGTGGGATGAAACACCGCACCTGTATGGCGGGCTGTTGCTGAGCCGTGGACAGTTTGACGAGTACCTGCGAGAAAGCGCTTTTTATCCCCCACTGCTCGATGCTACAACGGCTCTGTACTTCAAGACAATAGGGTTAAGTGTGCTCTCAGCCAGATTAGTTGCAGTTACGTTCGGTCTGCTTTCTGTCTGGATTGTTTTCGAGTACGGCTACAAACTCTATGGACCAAGAAACGCTTTGATTGCAGCTGTTTTGTTGTCTTCGATGCCGGGCTTCGTCTATTTGTGCAAAATGGCAATGATCGAAACCATGCTACTGTTCTTTTTCTCAATTTCTCTGCTTCTGTTCTTCTATTGGATACGCACAAAAGACGACAAGATGCTGATTCTAACCGGAATAACCCTCGGCTTAGGATTTCTTGTCAAATATCAGGCGGTGATCGGCGGCATAATCGTCTTGGTCAGCTTACTCATTTTTGGCAAACAGCGTCTTTCGGTCAAGCTCAGCAAGTTTTTGATTGTTCTATTGGTTGCAGGAGTTGTTGTTGCGCCATGGGTGATCATCACTTATCAGCAATACGCTACGAAAATGTTCGGAAAATGGCTCTATGTGGCTGGTATGGGCAACGAGGAAAGGCTCGCATATAGCACACGATTTCCCACTCCCATCTTTTACCTCATCGAAATGACTCAGCCTTGGCCGCATATACACCCGATTGTTTTTCCTGTTTACATCCTCGCTTTGCTGGGTTTAGTGCTCTGGTTGTGGAGAAGAAGTGAAAGCGACAAGTTTTCTTTAATTTCATTCGCTGTAGTCTACCTTGTTTTCACGATAATCACCAGCAAGGATTGGCGTTACATAACCCTAGTTTTTCCAATCTTGGCTGTCTCCGCTTCAGAGTTTATCCTATTCCTCTGGGACAAAGCAAAAGACAGACTGAAAGCGCCTCACATCAGCTTCCAACAAAAATCTCTCATCAAGGTTGCCGCCGTAGCTTTAGTGGCTGTGGTGAGCGTTTCGGTTGTTTACAGTTCATGGGAAGCCTACGTGTGGGTAAAATTTGACCACGTCAACATTCCAATCGATGATGCAACTCAGTATGTGGTTGAGCGGGTGACACCGGATGAAGAGATAGTGGTTCTCTGCGCGGGAAACTACTTCAGCGCGGACATGGTGGAGTTTTATTTGCTGCGGTCTGACCCAAATCAGGAGCAGCCTATACAGTATCCTGAGTTGGCAGTTGACGCCTACAAGCCATCCTTCAATTTCACTGACTTGATTGAACTGTGCGAGAATCCAACTGAAGAAAATCAGACTGTGAAATATTTGTTGCTTTTTGAGCACGGCAACTGTACATACTACGGGTCAGACTGGAGAGCCCAAGATGTGCTGGAGGCAATGCTTGACACAAACAGATTCGTTGTTGAAAAGGAATTCGGAACCTTTCCCAGAAGGATATATGTCCTGCGATTTCTGCTAAACTCTCAGGAGTGAAAATGAAATGATGCCTAGACGTGACCGCAAGCTTGCCGTAGCCATACCAGTTTCCATAGTCTCCGACATTCCCCATCTGCGAGAGAAAACCCTGAAACTGGGCTTGATTGGCAGAGCAGCAGCCATCTTCCGCGTCAACGAAATAATCGTGTTTCCGGACAATCTGGGCGCCAACCAGAAGCGGGACAGAAACCTGATTGTCACCCTTTTGTCTTATCTGGAGACGCCACAGTACCTGCGGAAACGGCTCTTTAAAATCAAGCCTGAGCTAAAATATGTGGGCATTCTTCCGCCCCTACGCACGCCTCATCATCCCCTGCAAAAGTGGGCAAAAAAGCTGAAGACCGGAGAACACCGCGAAGGAGCTGTGGTGTCCGTTACCGCGGAGGGGTCGCTTGTGGACATAGGCGTTGAGCGTCCAGTGTTAATAGCCGACAAGTTGCCCGTAAACAGAAGGGTCACAGTTGAAATAACAAAAGCTGGAAGGCACCCCAGAGTTGCGTTGGCTGACAGGGAGAAGATTGAAGCCTACTGGGGCTACACCGTAACGGCGTCAAATGTTTCTTTTGGGCAGCTAGCTAAAGCAGGCGCATACGATTTGGTGATTGCCACATCCAAGATGGGTGCTCCGTTGACGCAAGTTGCTGATGAATTGGCGGAAAGATGGGAGAAAGCGGGCAACATTCTAGTGGCTTTTGGTGCACCATCTCAGGGGCTTCAGGAGATTGTGGCGCAGGAAAAACTTAGTTTAGACAGGGTTGCCGATTTCACTGTTAACACTATTCCAGTTCAGGGAACTGAAACCGTTAGAACCGAGGAGGCACTATACGCCTCTCTAGCCCTACTGAACGTTGTCGGTAAATGAGAAAATGGGCAATATGGGGTCGTCGCTTGTATGGGCAGGCTATGTTGCGCTTGTGGTGGAGGGGCGGCTTCCCAGCTCGAGTGATATGGTGACTGTTTCGTTGTCCCTTACTACTGTTAAATCGATTGTTTGCCCCGGTAATGTGTACTCTTCTAGGTAAGAGGATAGGTCGTCTATGCCGGTTATTCGGGTTCCGTTGATGGCGACTATTATGTCCCCGCTGATAACCACAGCCTCTTCGACGACTCTAACCTGCTCGGTTCCGCCCTGTAAGCCTGCTTCGTCTGCTGGTCCCCCGCTTGTAACCTGAGCAATCAGCCACCCATAGGTGACGTCAGCACCCATTACTTCGGCGATCTCGTAGCTCATGTCGGTTCCCGAGGCGCCCAGCGAAGGATGCCCATCATAAGAGCCCGTGTTGATTAGGTCTTCGATTTCCCTCAAGATGGTGTTGGATGGTATCGCGAAGCCCACTCCCTGCGAGTCTTCCACAATAGCCGTGGCTATGCCCACAACTTGACCTTGATAGTTCAGAACTGGACCCCCTGAGTTGCCGGGGTTCAGGGGAGCAGTGGTTTGGATGACATTGGGTATAACGTATCCGCCGGTTGTTTCTGCAGACAGTGTTCTACCCAACGCGCTGACAAATCCTGTGCTCATTGACCCAGATAAGCCGTAAGGGGTGCCCAATACCATAACGGGGTCACCAACTTGCAGGCTTGATGAGCTGACGATTTCGAGGGGAACATACTCTTCTTCAGGAGCGTCTACAGAAAGCACCGCCAACTCCGCGTAGGGGTCTGAGCCGAGAACCGTTGCTGGGTAGGCGTTGCCGTTTGAGAAAGTCACTGTTATGTTGATTGCGCTGTCGACCACATGATAGTTGGTGACAACCACAGCCTGTCCCGTGAAGTTGTAGACGAAGCCAGACCCTTGAACCGCCGAGTAGTATGAGTGCCCAAACATGTCGCGACCAGACAGCATCAAATCGCGGATTACCACAACCGAGTCTTCAACTTGCGAGTATAACTGTGAAACTGAAACGTTGTCCCCTGAAACAACTGTGACATTTTGGTAGGTCACATTTTGTGGGGATTGGATTTGGGAGAGTTGTTCTTGGAGTGCTGTAACCTGATTTTGTAGGGCATCAATGTCTTCTGAAGTAGCGGAATAACAACTCAAATAGCCAAACAATCCTCCCGCAACTAGGCTGGCTATGACAACGATTACCACAAGAACCGTTGAGGTGCGTGGATTTTTTGGTTTTTCAGAAAGCTCCAACTATAATCCTCCTTGTTTAGTCACTACATTAAACTCGTCGGATGAAGAAAAAGGCTTGAAAACTATTTTAATTATGCCGCGCTTTTCCAGTCTTTCCATAGCCTCAAGGAACCGGTGATGCTGGTTTTCATTTAACCTAAAATGCTCCAGCATATCCTTCACCGAAGATCGAGTGCATCCACAACTTTGAAACTGTTGCCGCAAATAATTCACGACAAGCCGCTCTACTACCCCGCATTTCCATGTGGTGTCTCGAAGTAGAACAACGAACGCTTTAAGCCGCCTTTGAGACTCACTTTTAGTTATGCAAATCAAATTTTTCACCCTTTGAGCATGCGTTAGATTCGAGTCAACATGTTTTCGATATTAAAGAGTTTTTCAGAATTAGACCAAAATTTGTCTGCTGATGAAATTTTGCTGAGCATTGTTTGAAACTATTTCAGTATTCTTGGACACCACTAAACGTTGATTGGTTTTGATTTTGAAATAGATTTAAATACACAGAAAAACTGACAGGGTTACAAACCATTATTGCAAGAGTTTGAAAAGGTTGTGTGCTCATTGAATTGTCCCTATTGTGGTAGTGAAATAGTTGATGACGATGCTACTTTTTGTCCTAAATGCGGAAAATCCCTTGTATCTGAGGACGAAATGCAAAACTCCATGATTATACAACAAAAACGAGGGGAGTCGGTGCTTGTGGCTACCATGTTGACGATAATTTCAGCTATTTTTGTGGCTAGCACAGGGTACATAGGGGTATACCAATATCAAGCGTTACTCGATTACTACGGTTCCTCTCTGGCTTCGGAGTTTCTTGGATTCTTGATTTTCGGGGTTGTTGACATTCTTTGTTCTGTATTTGCCGTAGTTGGGGCAATGTTCATGTTAAAAAGGAAGCGTCTCAAAATTTCGATTTTAGCGGTTGTTTTGCTTGTGGTTTCGGTGTTTGTCACTTGCATAACAGTTATACAATATCAATACGGCTTCACGGACAACCTGCTGTTTTCTGAGGTATCAGTATTCCTATTCTCGATACTGAGCGGAATTTTGATTTTTACATCAAAGGCTGAATTTGCATAGCTTCTAGCTGAGATTTAACTTCAGCTCGGTTTTATTTAGTCAGCTTTAGGCTTGATTAGTTCGAATCTTGAAATAAATTTAAATACACAAAACAGGGAATGTTGGTATTACTCCGTGACTGTAAAAGAAGCTGAAAGGTTGAATGTTTATTGAAGTGCCCACACTGTGGTGAAGAGGTTCCATACGAGAATGTCAAGTTTTGTCCGAACTGTGGCAAGTCCCTTGTTGTGAAACAAAAAATAGGAACAGATTTGGTACTTGCCGCAGCCATGTTAACTATAATTTCAGCCGCCTTTTCCGCTGGCTTGGGATACATTGCGTTTGACCGATACCTAGTTTACGCTTTTGCAGCAGAGGCTTATAGTTTCGCTGCGATAGCCGGATTTTTGGTCGTCGGGATTCTTAGCATCGTAGGTGCGGTGTTTGGCATCATTGCAGGCAGATTCATGCTGAAAAGGGAGAACGTCAACCTTTCGATGTTAGGCGTTATTCTTCTATTGGTTTCGGCGTTTGGTAATTACATAACCCTTTCCTTTTATGGTTATGTACAATACGGCTTCATGGAAGTTGCGATGTTTTGTGAAATAACAATACTCGTATTTTCACTCCTGAGCGCAATGTTTCTCACCAAATCAAAGGCTGAGTTTATTTAGGCATAAAACCAGTTTTTCTCCTCAACTCGGCTATTTCTTTTAATCCCCACTCACGTAGTTTTATCAACGCAGATTGAAACAGCTCCAACGAAGGCAACAGAAGCTTAAAAAATAGGGAAAGAAGGGGCTCTCTGGTTGCTTCGAAGGTTGTAGTTTAACTCATGGTTTGAATAGGCTGAAACCTCTAGTGCCTCTTCCACGGAACCCCCCGAAGAAGGGAAGCATAGTTTCTTCTTCTTTAGTGGTCATATCTTCAAACGCGGAGACGGAGAAGACCAGAGCGCCAAGAACTGTAGCTGCAACTGCTATAGACGGCAACGCAAAAGCTTTGTTTTTTCTAATCAACGCCCATTCACCTCCCCTTTGATTAGTACGCTCTACCTTGACGGCTGATAATTAAACACTTTTTCAGAATTATACCAAAATCTAACCCAAATCTAACCATAAGAAATGAGCATTAACAAGCCACGGTGAAGCAGTAACAGAGCATATCAGAAACACAGGGACATTTATTATAAACAACAAAATTATGTTCATTAAATCCTGTTGTTTCCTTGGAGCGGTATGGATGGCTGTTCGTGTTCGCCCGTTAAAATATTTGCTCGGTTGGCTTATCGCGGGAACCAAGGGCGGCGTAACCCGCGCCAAGATAATTGAAACCTTACGGGAGAACCCGCAGAACGCAAATCAACTGGCGAACTTGCTTGAAATGGATTACCGAACCATAAGGCATCATCTAAAAATCCTGCAGAAGAACAGGCTAATCACCTCCGCGGGAAACGGGTATGGCATCACCTATTTCTTGTCTACAGAATTGGAGGAAAATTACGGTTTATTCGAGGAGATTCTGAACAAATTGTGGAAAAAACAAAAAAGGAAGAAAAAGAAGTGAACCTTGCAATGAACAAATACGTGAAAATCTGGATAATCGTGGCGATTGTGTTAGTGGTGGCTGCGCTCTCAGATTTTTTAGCCATGCAAAACGCCCCGTCTCCGCCAAAATCCATATTCGACCCCAG
>CAYVVO010000155.1:0-12117 GCA_964455275.1 uncultured Candidatus Bathyarchaeia archaeon
TTCCCCAGTTATTGTTGTCTGTTATGGTGTTTCCGATGACGGTGTTGTTAGAGCCACCGCCCAGATCGATACCGTTGCCGTTTTTGGTTATGTTATTTTCATTTATTGTGTTGTTTGAAGATGAGATGCGAATGCCCTGCCCGCTGTTTGCTGTTATGTTGTTTCCAGAAATGATGTTGTGCGACGATTCATAGACCCGGTCTTCATAAACCGTGGCGTTTGGGTCAGGGTCCGAAACTCCGCCAATCGTCCAGACATAACCAAGCTCAATGCCAGAATTGTTTTCTGTTATGCTGTTTTCGGTGATGTTGTTGTGTGAAGAAGCTGAAAGCCTGATGCCACACGAGTTGCTTGTTGCATTGTTTTTGTGTATGCTGTTGTTTGATGAGAAATAGAGGTCGATGCTGCATGGACTGTTTTCGGAGACAATGTTGTTTGAAGAGTGATACAGACGGATTCCATACCCACTTACGGTGTTCTTTGTTATGCACGAGTCTGTTGTCCAAGCGAGGTGTAATCCGCTTCCCTCAGCTATGTCCAAGTTTTCAATTCGTATGTTCGTGCAGTTCACAAGCACTACGTGCCCAGCGTCAGATGGCACAGTCCTGTCCTGCTCGTTAACCCAGTAGATTACTGGTTTGCCATCCACCGTGTTTGATGCATCCACATCATGAATGAATCTTAAAAGCCCATGAGGATAAACGCTGTCACCGCAGTAAACAACTAACTGTTTTCCGTTGCCCGTCATAATGTTTCTTCTTAACGTGTTGTTCGAGGATTCACGTAGGTAAATGCCTTTAATGTTGTCCGTTAAAGTGTTTTCAGAGATTACGTTATAGTCCGAAGACTCTTTAACCGCAATTCCGTCTCCACTGTTTGTAACCGTGTTTCCGGAAATACTGTTGTTCACGGAGCCGATGAGGCATATTCCCTGATCACTGTTTTTTATGCTGTTCCGAGTCACCGTCGACTCTGACGTGGAAACAAGCAACACCGAGGCTTGCCACTTCTTGGTGAGATTCAAGTCTTGAACCGATATGCCTGTGCAGTTTACGAGAGCAACCCATCCGGCATCGGAAGGAACTGTCAGCTCTTTCCTGTTAACCCAGTAATAGATGGGTTTACCCTCTACACTGTTCGTTTCATCTATATCCTGAAGAAAATCGGTCAACAAATGACCCGAAACATATACACTGTAGGTGTTGGCGCTGAAAACGTTATTTCTGAAAGTGTTGCGGCAAGACCCGTCAAGCTGAACGCCATGGTCGCTGTTTGTTATCACGTTTTCTGAAATGTTGTTAAACGACCAAACAAGCTGGATGCCATAGCCTCTGTTGTCTGCTATGGTGTTTCTAGAAACCGTGTTGTATGAAGCCGTGAGGCTGATGCCATTACTGTTGGCTGTAACGTTATTGCCGACAAGAACGTTGTTTGACGAAGAATGAATCCATATGCCCTGATTGTTGTTTGCTATCTCGTTCCCAAGTATGTGGTTGTCAGAGGAACCTTCAAGCTCAATGCCGCACCAGAACCCCATAATCTTCAGGTTCATTATGGTCAAGTTTTGTGCGCAACTGTATATTCCCGTGTTACTCGAAGCGGGAATAATTCTTTCGTCAACCTCCTCTTGATCAGACCCTAAATGTGATTCTATGATTCTGCCATTATTCGATCCAGCATTGTCAGCTCCTGTTCCTTGAAGAGCAAAACCTGCACCATCAACCACACAGTTGTCCATCTCCACAATAATCGACCCGTGAACATCAGCAGTGAAGGCGTAGACGTTCCCGACCCGTTGAATGGGAGCGGTTGAGGGGTCAACTGAACCGTCCGACCTGACGTAAATCAGGTTTCTTGTTGCAGCTGGACTTGCGGAATCCACAACAGTCACTGCTGAAATAAGCAAGAGAATGAAGAGCGGAAGAAACTCCTTTTTCATGGTTAGCCAGCACACTGTTTTGCACATATGGAATATAAGCTCTATTCAGTGCTTGATACAAGTTTTATTAGCATTGCAATAATACTATTTCGGAGAATTCAAATGAACACCAGACTCGCTGCAATAGTGGCACTGCTGATTCTTGGTTTTGCGAATCTGTCCCTAACTCTGACTCTAGTTGACGGAGCAGCCAATCCAATCGTGCCAGATGAAGAAGCTGGAACCATGTTCATTTCTACTGACAACCCTTTAAACGAAAACTTCACCATCGTTGTTATTCCCGACACGCAAGGCTACACCGAAGGCTACCCTTGGCTCTTCGATAACCAAACCCAATGGATCGTTGACAACAAGGAAGCGTTGAACATCGTTTTTGTTACACATTTGGGAGACATTGTCAACAGTTACGGCAACATAACACAGTGGGAATACGCAAACGCTAGCATGAGCAAGTTAGGCGACAATGTTCGCTGGGCAGTCCTGCCCGGAAACCATGATGGGTATTATGGAGAGCCTAATGACCTGACAAACTACGACAACTACTTTGGGTGCGAAAGATTCAGTGACAAAAGCTGGTATGGTGGAACATACAAAACTGGAGACAACACAAACAGTTACCAGCTGTTTTCTGCTGGAGGCGACGATTACCTGATCTTCCATATACAGTATAAGCCAAGCGATGATGTGCTATTCTGGGCTAGCAACGTGATTGACCAGCATCCTGACAGCAGGGTGATTGTTTCAACCCACGACTACATCAGGGGTCCTAATAACCCCGATCGGCGGTCAGACATTGGTGAAAGAATATGGTACAGCCTCATAAAACCGCATGCAGACCAGATTTTTCTTGTCCTTTGCGGTCATGCGGGCACACAAAGCAGCCTCATCGACACGGTGAACGGTCACGTTGTATACCAACTGCTTTCGGACTACCAGAATGCAAGCAACATCGAAAGTGGGTGGCTGAGAACACTCACTTTTTGTCCTACACAGGATAAGGTATACGTGGAAACCTTTTCGCCTTACCTGAACGAATACAAAACCGACCCAGGAAACGAGTTTACCCTAGACTATAACATGACGGAGGCGTACATCGCGGTTTTCAGCAACTGCACGGTGTCACAGATAGTTTTTGATCAGTCATCGGGTCAGATAAGCTTTGAAGTTTCAGGCGAAACAGGCGCAGCATGCTATTGCAATGTGACTGTCCCGAGAGCCCTTCTTAAAGGCGACCCGTGGACCGTAACAGCAGATGATGAGGCTTGCAGTTACACATCCTCCGAAAACGCCACACACAGCTCCATACACTTCACCTGCACTTACCAAAGCACGTTCCAAGCTGCAATTAAAGGAACATGGGTTATACCCGAATTTCCGTCATTTCCGCTTCTGCCCCTCTTCATGATAGCGACGCTTCTGGCAGCCATAATCTACAGAAAACACATTAAACCTAAACGCTAGCCTCCAGTTTTTCTTTAAGGCCAAAACTATATCATCTATTTATTTCGGGTAACCCTCATAGAAAACAGAGCACTAGACGACCGTGATGTAAAGTGGCTGGCAGATACAAGCTTCGTGCGGTTGAATCCAGATACTGGAAGCCGGGAGACGATTACACCAAAGACATAATTGAAGCCATAAAGAATATAGTGGCTGACGGAGACTTCGTAACCGTCTCCGAAAAAGCGGTCTCCACAGCGCTGGGCAACCTGATCGACGAAAAAAATGTGGAACCCAGCAGTCTTGCACGTTTCATAGCCAAATACTGGATGCGGATTGTCTGGCCATACATCTTGGGACGCAAATGTCACATGAAACTGAAAACTATAGAGTTTCTCAGGTCGTATCCCGCTGAGGAGGGGAGCCGTCACAAGCAGCTAGCCTTGATGCAGAGCGGTTTTCTGCGAGCCCTGATGCACGGGTCAGAGGGCGCCATCGACGGAAGCAACCTTCCCTACTCCTACGTCGCGTTTCCTCTAGAGAATGCCCAAGAGGTTGCCTGCCAACTTCGCGAAAAAATCAAGTCTAAACTCGGAAAAAACGTATCTGTTGTTATCGTGGACACGGACAAAACCTACTCGGTTATGGGGTTCCATTTCACGCCTCGCCCCAAACCTCTCAGAGGAATCCATTCTATAGGAGGAGTCTTGGCATACGTGGCTGGCAGGTCTCTTAAGTTGAAGAAAAGAGCTACTCCCCTAGCGGTGTCTGGACTAGAGATAAGCACTGAGGAAGCTATCGAAATCGCCAAATTGGCTAACCGAACACGGGGAAGCGGCGCAGGCAAAACCGTCTGGGACATGGTTCAAAACTTCAAAGTTGGATTGAATGACGTAACTTGGGAAATGCTCAGCAGCGTGAAGCATCGCCCCGTAGTAATTATAAGACCCAAAATGCAAATCAAACAGTAACCGAAAAGTTACCTGTTAGGGAGAAGACAAAAATGGAACATACAGTAGAGCAGATGCGTACCTTCTTTGAGCCACGGGGAGTTGCAGTGATAGGTGCCTCCCGCAGAACCATGAAGGCAGGACACGTCATCTTCAAAAACTTTGTAATCAACAAGCAGAGAAACCTGTTCAAGGCAAAACTGTACCCCGTTAACCCCGGAGAAAAAACCATCCAAGGCTTCACCTGTTACCCCTCAATACTGGACATAAAAGACGTGGTGGATTTGGCAGTCATAGTTGTTCCCGCCAAAATCGTTCCACAAGTTATGAAAGAAGTAGCCAAAAAAGGAGTGAAAGCGGCGGTAATAATCACCTCCGGCTTCAGCGAAGTTGGAAACCACGAACTAGAAGAAGAAGTAACCGAAATCGCAAAAAAGGCTGGAATCCGAGTTCTCGGACCAAACTGCCTAGGCGTCTTCGATTCAGAAACTGGCGTGGACATGCTGTTTCTTCCCGAAACCAAAACCCTCACTACGGGAGATGAGGTGGTTGCCACACCCCGCCCCATGGCTGGTCCAACAGCTATAGTGACGCAGAGCGGTGCCTTCGGCGCTGCCGCATTGGACTATCTGACGGGTAAACAGATGGGGGTGAGCAAGTTTGTGAGTTTCGGAAACAAGGCGGACGTCACCGCGTCGGAGATGCTTGCTTACCTGCTGCATGACCCCAAAACGCAGGTTATTCTCTTCTACTCTGAGAGCATAGACAATGGAAGAGAATTCATGAAGGTTGCAAAAAAAGTTACTCCCAAGAAGCCAATTGTTGCCTTGAAGGTGGGGCGGTCAGAGGCGGGAGCCCGCGCAGCTGCGTCCCACACAGGATCCATTGCCGGTTCTGATAACATCTACTCCAGCGCCTTCAAGCAGGTTGGCGTTCTAAGGGCAAATGATCTTGAGGAGTTTTTTGACATGGGCAAAGCTTTGGCTTTTCAGCCTCCGGTTGCCGGAAACAATGTTGCGATAATAACTGATGCTGGCGGACCGGGAATCATGGCTGTTGACGAGTGTGTGAATCAGGGGCTGAACGTGAAGAGGCTTTCTGATGAGACAATCGGGAAGTTTGAGGCGCTCAAAAGGGAGGGAAAGATTCCGCGTTTCGCAACTAACTTTAATCCTGTTGATTTAACGGGATCGGTGACTTCTGAAATGTTTGAGCGTGGCACCAGAATTCTTCTCGAAGACCCCGAAATTGACGGCGTCATTGTTTTGGGTTTGCATCATCTTCCAGCCCTGCAGGAGGACTTCGTTGACCGGGTGGCAGAGCTGACCAAAAACTGCGTCAAACCTGTTGTTGCCTGTGATGTGGGCGAAACTGAGATGGCTCTTCACATCCGTTCAAGATTCGACAAGCTCGGCATTCCCGCCTATTTCTCGCCTGAGGATGCGGCTCGCGGCATGGCTGCCCTCGTAGACTATGGTCTGTACTTGAAGAAGTGCGGAAAGTTCGACCAGTACTTGGAATCATTCATGAGCCGAACAAAAAGCCGGTTCACTCAGTAACTCAATTATACACAAAAAGTTGGCTGAAAAAAGGGTTTAAGGCTGTTGCTTTAGCCATTCAGCGACCTTGCTAAACAGTTTGCTGGTGGACATGTCGATGGCGGGTACCATGATCCGCTCTTTTGTCTCTATTATCGGCTTGTATTGGGGCATGAGCGCGTAACTTACGAATGCCCAGTAAACCTTCTTTTCTTCGATGAGAGCCTTCGCGGCAATCTCGGTTGAGGTGGGTAAGGGATAGTAGATGAAAACGACTCCGTTCGCCCAGTAAACCCCTGTTGTTTTTCCTCCCACAGCGATGCTTGCGAAGCGTGCCAGATCATCGACAGACTTGAAGCGGGTACGCTCCAGTATAACGATTTCTTTGAAGGATTCGCCCTTAATCGTTGGACCTTCCATACAGAATACTTCCACAGCACAGTTTCAGATAGACAAGATAATAAGAATTTGGGTAACAGCGATTCGGACAGAGTAGTTATTTCAGGTTTGTCTTTGGACAAAGGAAATAGCGCTGAAGATCTAATCACATGTTGAAAACATCGTTAACAACTTTGTCAAGATTTCTTGACTATAAACGAGGAGTTTTGGTCAAAGTTTCTTGACAAAAACGCTTTTCTGGTTAGCAAATGTAGTTATTATTGGGGTTTAAACTGAAATGCTCCATGTGAAGAAATCGCTTTCACGTGCATTATTGATAACAATACTTTTTAGCGGATTAGTTTTAGTTAGTAATGTGCATTTTGGTACGGTACACGCTTCTACAAATATCAGTGGCATAATTACTTCGGACGCAACATGGACGATGGCAGGTAGTCCCTACATCATAACAGGCGATACCTTGATTGACGCCAACGTATTTTTGAATATCGAAGCAGGAGTTGTCGTTGAATTTGATAACGGAACCAACTTAATTGTAGATGGCAAACTGATTGCCAACGGTGACAAAGAGCATCCGATAACATTTACGAGTAACGCAGAAACCCCAGCACCCAACGACTGGGGAACAATCAACTTGAGAAGTTCGAGCAGCGCGGCGATACTGAAGTGGGCATCAATAAGTTATGCAAACGACGGCATCACAGTGACTGCAGGTTCACCAACAATCACAAATTGTTCCATTACTGATAATCAACGATACGGCATTTATGTTTCAGCAGGAGCGCCAACAATCACAGACACCACAATATCAAACAACGGCAAAGATGGAATCTACAATTATGTCGGAGACATCACAATCACAAACAGCACGATATCGAACAATGAAGGAAATGGCATTTACAAAGACAGCGGATCAATAACTGTACGGGCTAGTGTTATATCAAACAATCGCCAGAGCGGTATTTACGGTGGAGCTGGTGGTGGTACATTTGCAATTTCTGACTGCAAAGTGTCTTATAATGGACATAACGGAGTCACAATATGCTATTCAGAAGTGACAATTACAAATTCCGAGATAACGAACAATAACCAAGACGGCGTTCACATGGCCAGCGGCACTCTATCGGGAAGCGCGACAATCACCGGAACCACAATATCAAACAACAATGGCAACGGGGTTTACAAGAGCAGTGGCTCAATGCAAATTACAAATAGCACCATAAAATTTAACCACGTAGGCATAGCTGCGACCCCATTTAAGTTGGTCGGTGCCGACTCTTTTCAAGAGAAATCTGGCGACACTATGATAGTGTACAATAACATTGTCGATAACACCCTATACGCTATTGAAAACATAGGTCCTGGAACAAACACTCATGGCGAGGCAATAAACTTGATTGCCAAAAACAATTGGTGGGGAACTACTAACACATCATTAATCGATCAGCTGATCAGAGACATCATGGATGATTTCAGCTTGGGCAGGGTTGAATATGTTCCATTTTTGACTGCTGAAGCCCCTGCGGCATCATCATTACCTGCGCCTGACTCAGAACCAGAGCCACAACCAGAACCTGAACAAGAACCCGACCCTAAGCCCGACACCGAACCAACACCAGCCAATGCAACCCAGATCTCTATCTCAGTGGACACATCATCAACCGTCGTAGGCTCAGCAGTTAACATATACGGCATACTAACCGACGAAAATGGAAACCCTCTCCAGAACAAGTTAGTAACTCTATCATATTCTGTCACAGACAACGATTGGGTCCCTATAGGTTCAAGTATTACAAATGCTGCCGGAGAATATTACATCCAATGGATTAGCACCGCCTCCGGCACTTTCACGCTAAAAGCAGAATGGAATGGAAATGATGAATACCTTGGAACAAGCGCCACCACCACACTTACTTCTTTACCTTACCAGAATCAGTACGTTTTCTACATTGAATCAAACAGCACAATTACAGCACTAACTTTCGACGCCACAGAATCTGAGTTGATCTTCACTGCCAGCGGAGCCTCAGGAACCACTGGTTACGTTAAAGCCACGATACCAAAAGACCTGCTATACACGGAAGGCAACTGGAGCGTTTTGGTTGATGAAAAGCCGACAATCCCAACAATCAAAGAGGATGCAAACCAAACATACCTTCACTTCACCTATGGACACAGCACAAAAACCATAAAAATAAAAGGACCAGAAACAACCCCCGAATTTCCATCATGGATACCAATACTCCTTATACTCACTGCACTTGCAGTTGCCGTAGCCATCTACATAACGAAGACGCCGAGAAATGATGTAGAAACAAATCACAACCAACTTTTGAGGAGTGACTAATGGGAATTTACAGTAACAAAATCTTGTTTGCCATCGCTTTGGTTCTGGTTTTGACGGTTATCGTGTCTATGATTGGGGTTCCAACGGTTAAAGCTGAAGATGTGGAACCGTCGGCTGCAGTTTTTGATGTGTTCCCTAACCCTGTCGCTGTCGGTGACAGCATTTACATTGTAGTCGATATTTCGCCTGACCCACCGAGCGGTTATTTCTATGAGTATATTACGGTTTCCATTGTAATGCCTGATGAGTCCATGCAAACTCTTGGTCCGTTCATGGCTAACAGCACTGGAGGAACGGCAATGTCTTTAGTTCTTATACAGACTGGAACATACTCTGCTACGCTTTCTTACCCTGGACAAGTGTTAGGCGAGGACTATTATCTCCCCTTCCTCGCAGGACCGATATACTTTGAGGTTGTAGAATATTTGCCTCCTGTTGCGGACTCAGTTCACAATCTTGACACTGGCTTGGATTATGCGACTATTCAGGATGCTATAGACGCTCCCCAAACATTGGAGGGTCATACAATATTTGTTGACAGTGGAACATACTACGAAAATGTGGTCATAAACAAATCAATACAGCTCATTGGAGAAAATAAAAGCAATACGATAATCGATGGAGAACAACCCCATGATATAACTGTTCCAGTCATCAGCGTTGCTGGCGTAAATAATGTTGTAATCAGCGGATTTACGATTCAAGATGGTTTTGAGGGTATTAAATTATCAGGAAGCTCCTACACTGACGTCTCTAAAAACACAATAATAGACACTGTTTACGGAATAAAATTAGTGTCTTCGAGCGATAATAACACCATTTCTGAAAACAACATAGCAAACAATACAGGTGAGGGAATTACTCTTGATCATTCGAGAAATAATATAATTTCTTTAAACAACATAACAGACGGTTTTCCGGCGATAGATATTGAAAACTTTTCTGACAATAACACCATTTCGTATAATAATATATACAATAATGCTCGTGGATTGGACATAAAAAACTCTTCAAGCAACCTCATCACTTCAAACACTTTAGCAAATAATAGCTATTGCTTACACATGGGTTACTCTTCGAGTCATAATGTAGTCACTAGAAACGTCATTGAAAACAACAGCTACGGGGGGGTGACAGTGTTTTTACATTCAAACTATAACATAATTTCCGAAAACAACATCACCAACAATTATCTCGATCATCAGTATTTCTCTGCGGGTATTGAAATATCTCAAGCAAGTTATAATATTGTTAGTAAAAACAATCTATTAGCCAATGACCGAGGCGTATACATCGACGAGTGGTCAAACAGCAACATCGTTTCTGAAAACACCATAACGAACAACTGTTACAACGGAATTTCTTTAGGGGAGGGCTCAACTAATAACACTGTTTCTGGAAACACCATAACAGATAATGAAAGCCGTGGTATCAGCATTGGTTCTTCTTCACACAACAACATCACAGAAAACACTGTAATCAACAACACATATGGAATTTCAGTCTATCATGCTGATGGCAACACGATTTATCACAACAACTTTGTAGACAACATAGTTCAAACGTATGTTACGTCTTCGAATTGTACGTGGGATGATGGTTATCCGTCTGGTGGCAACTACTGGAGCAACTACATCGGCATGGACAGTGACGGCGACAGCATAGGCGACACGCCACACATCATCGACGAAAACAACACAGACAACCATCCGCTCATGGCGCCTATCTGTCTATTCGATGCTGGCGCATGGGAACAGACACAATATTTTGTTGATTGCGTAAGTAACTCCACGGTTTCAGACTTCTATTTTGACCCGACTGAAGGAGCTTTCTTCCAGTTTAACGTGGAGGGCGAAAGTGGAACATCAGGGTTCTGCCGAGTAACTATCCCAAAAAAGCTATTGCACACCGAGGACGACTGGATTGTCTTGGTGGATGGAGCCTCTGTTACTCCAACAGTCAACGAAGACACAAGCAACACATACCTGTACTTCACCTACAATCACAGCACAAAAACCATTGAAATAAGGGGAACAACCGTGATTCCCGAGTTTCAATCATGGACACTAATTCTCTTTACACTAACTGCACTTGCAGTTGCCGTAGCCATATACCTGACGAAGACTCCACAAAAAACTGGTGGCTCGGTAGTATAATCAGAAAGACATGCCATAAATTATATATCTAGTTATATCTTAAGTGGTCACTTAATGGGGGTATACGGAAATTGGGGCAGAAAGTTGCTTCCAGAATAATTTTGATGCTGATGCTAACTAGTATGTTATTTTTGACATTTAACATTCAACCAGTTAAAGCAGGCGGAACTGTTTATGTTAGGGCTGATGGAACAGTTGAGGGGACAGACAAGATTCAGTGTGATGGAAATGTCTACACGTTTATTGATGACATTTTTGATGAGATTGTTGTGGAGAGAAGCAACATAATCGTGGACGGAAACGGATATGCACTTCAGGGTTCAGGAACTGGATTCCAATTAGATGGCGTAGACAATGTCACAATACAAAACGTGAACATCCAAGGCTTTGCCACAGCCATCAACATCAATGATTCTTCATATAATGTAATCTCTGGGAACACCATGCAAGACTGTGGAGGGTTCATGGGTTCAGTTATTCTTGAGTCGCCCTACTCTAACTATAATAACACTTTTTCTAGAAACACCTTCTCAAACAACTCAGGCAGCTGTCTCGTCCTTTGGGGTTTTAATGACATGATTTCTGACAACATAATAACAAACAACAACGCCAATGGCATCAATCTTGAGCGTGATTATAACACTTTTTCTGGAAACACCATATCAAACAACACCGGCGCCGGAATCTCTGTTTCCGGTTCTAGTAACCTAGTTTTTGGGAATACCCTAGAAAACAATCGTTATGGTGTCTGGATTTCTGCTCCTGGTAACACAGTTTTTCAAAACAACTTCATTGACAACATAAATCAAACTGTGGTAGATGGCAGTAACACTTGGGATAATGGCGCAGAAGGAAACTACTGGAGCGATTACCTCACAAAGTATCCTGATGCTGCTGAGGTGGGCACTTCTGGAATAGGCGACACACCATACGTCATCGACGAGAACAACCAAGATAACTATCCACTTATGGCGCAAGTTGACATCTCTGTAATCCCTGAAGTTTCATCATGGGCGCCAATAGTTTGTATGTTTGCTCTTGCAGTTGCCATAGCAATATACAACCGAAGAGCCTCCAAAAACTGATGTAACACCACATGTCAACAAAGCAAAATAGATTCGTTATGTCTGCTCAGCTTGGGGCGGCTCTGGCGGGAATCTTCAGTCTTTTCTCGATTTCTTTGGCAAAGATTCTGGCAGCCTCGGAGCGGTGCTTGTCGGTTATGACCATTCTTGGGTTGCATCTTTCCACATACTGAAGCAACTCGTTGAAGTCAGAGTGGTCACTCAAGGCAACCACGTACTCGTTTGCTCCCACTCTTCGGCACGGCTTCCCGAACTCCCAGCCG
>CAYVVO010000156.1:0-2095 GCA_964455275.1 uncultured Candidatus Bathyarchaeia archaeon
TGGCTGAGGCAGAAAGATTGAAGACTGGAAGATTAGACGAAAGCTGTCTGTTTCGACGATAAAATCAATATTGAAGACTTGAGTTTAATAGAGTGTGAAAGTTTGAATTGGAATGGTTGGGAGAGAGGTTGGCGGTTCAGAGGCAGGTTGTAGAAGCGTTGATGAAGCCTGAAGCTTATGAAGAAGAAGCGGGGCAAATTGAACTGAAACAGACCCACATATCATGGGTTTTTTTGACTGAAAATTTTGTTTACAAGGTTAAAAAGGCGGTAGACTTTGGATTCTTAGATTTTTCAACCCTGGAGAAGAGACGGATCTTCTGCGAAAAAGAGCTGGAGCTCAACACACGGTTATGCGGGGACATGTACCTGGAGGTTGTTCCCATCAACAAATCAGACTGCATCAAAATAAACGGTGAAGGAGAAACCGTTGAATACGCCGTGAAAATGAAGAGAATTCCTGAAGAAAAGATCATGACTCGACTTCTTGAAGAGGGAAAGGTAGACAGAAAACTTGTTGACAGAATGGCGAAGATCATAGCAGAATTCCACTCTAAAGCAGAAACAGGAGAGAGAATAGGCGAGTTTGGGTCCTTGCCGATGATAGAAAAGAATTGGAGAGAAAATTTTGAGCAAAGCGAAGAGTTCATCGGCGAAACGATACCCATGGAAAGTTACAGAGTGATCCGTGAAAGAACAGAGGATTTCATGAAGGGAAACGCGGCTTTTTTTGCGAAGAGAGCGTCTGAGAACCGGATCAGAGAGTGCCATGGAGACATCCATTCGGGTAACATCTTTGTTGCGGACAGGATTTACATTTTCGACGCGATAGAATTTAATGAAAGATTCAGGTTCTGCGATGTTGCCTCTGACATTGCCTTTTTAGCCATGGACTTGGACTTTAAAGACCGACGTGACTTGTCCAAGTTTTTTGTGGAGAGATACGTCAAGTATTCGGGAGACAGAGAGCTGGAGAAACTTCTTGATTTCTACAAGTGCTACCGAGCTTACGTGCGCGGAAAAGTCGTCAGCTTCAGACTGAAAGACCCCAGCGTGGACAAAGAGGAGAAGAGCGCAGCAAAGAAAGAGGCAAAGGCATACTTTGAGTTAGCTACAGACTATGCGAGACAGCTTTGATCAGAAAAGCGTTCTATTTGATGAATTGTTGAGCCACAAAATCGGGGACTTTGACTGTTCCCATGATGATGGGTTTCTGGTGGCAGTCGCTTCCTCCAGTCATTTTTAGTCCATGTTTTTTTGAGAAGTTTACGTAATGGCTGGTTGTTTCGGCGGTGTTTCTGGAGTGCCAGCACTCTACGCCGTCAATGCAGCTTAGCATCGAATCTTTGATTATGGCTGTCTGTTCCTGCAGGGATTTAGTCAACTTTGCTAATGAGGTTCCGTGAGGGTCGTTGGGGTGGGCTAGCACTGCTATGCCGCCAGCGTTTCTCAGCAGACTCGAAGCCTCTTCAAGGCGAAGGGGGTACTTGGGAACGTTGCATTTTACGAGGTATTTGTCGAAGGCTTCTTGCCTGTTTTGGACAACGTTTTTTCTCACCAGATAGTCTGCTATGTGGGGTCTCCCTAGCACGCCGTCAGCGGAGTTTTGGATTTCGGTTAGATCGTTTTTTGTTAATTTTTTGAGTGCTTCTTTTTCGAATTCTGTGTTGAGTTTTTCTAGGATTTTTGCGGCGCGTTCTTCGCGGTATTTTGCAATTTGTTGAAGTTTGCTTGTTAAGGCTTTGTTGTTTGTGTCGAATTGGTAGCCTAGAAGGTCTAAGGAGACGGGTTTGCCGTTGCGGAATTTGGGGTGTGAAAAGGTTATGTTTAGTTCAACGCCGTGAACGTAGTGGATTCCGTTTTTTTGTGCTAAGGTTTTGGCTTGGTTTTGGCAGCCGATTGCGTCGTGGTCGGTGATCGACATTAACTCGATGTTTCTGGCTTTAGCTTCTTCAATGATTTCTTCGACAGACAGGTTTCCGTCGGAGCAGGTTTTTGAGTGAATATGCAAATCGATTATCATATAGCTGAGTCCAGTTACCTGACTTCTTTTCCGATTATGTACCAGTCTTCTGGGTTGTCGTATTCGGTGTCAA
>CAYVVO010000157.1:0-8237 GCA_964455275.1 uncultured Candidatus Bathyarchaeia archaeon
TTTTCCACACGATTGATTCGTGGGTTGAGAGTAGCCCCGTATTTTATCCCTCGGTATATGTTTACCAAAACATAGTAAAAATTTACTAATAAATCTTGCGGTATACGTCCCCAACACAAAAACTCACATGCCAGACACACAACTAATATCCCCGATTGGACACTAAATTCAGAGAGGTAACACAAGATGAAAATCTTCCATTACACCGACGTCGAAGCAAAAGACGCTGAAGGCGGAAGCAGAAAACTGAAAGTCAGATGGCTCATAACCAAGGAGACTGGAGCCAAAAACTTTGCCATGAGACTATTCGAGATGGAAGCAGGAGGAAACAGCCCCCTCCACACTCACAGCTGGGAACACGAGGTCTTCATACTGGAAGGAGAGGGGCTTGCTGTCTGCGGAAAAGAAGAAAAGAAGTTCAAAGCCGGAGACGCCATCTTCATTCCTCCAAACGAGAAGCATCAGCTGAAAAACAGCAGCGAAAAACCTGTGAAGTTTCTCTGTCTCATACCCTACAAAGAAAGCTGAAAAACTTGCTTGAAGCCACAAATCATGCTCCGCCATGGAAATAGGGACAACTCTTAAGTTTTTGGCACCCTTATTTAAGTGGGGGTGTGATAGATTTTGGAGTCTGTTTGGGAGAAGCCAGTAATCACCTTTTACCGGGAGAGGTTTGGAAAGCCTGAGAGAGAAGCGTTTCTGGTGGTTAAAGCACGGAGACTTACCGTATCGAGAAACGATGGGGGCAACAAACTTGGGTGTACCCTTAAGGATTTCTTTCCTCTCATGGGCGACATTGACTGCATATCCAGCGAAGAAGGAAAAGCTGACAGATACGTTCTGTGCTGGTTTGATGACCGATATGACGATTTCGGCAAAGCATTTAGGCGATTGACAGGCGTCACTTTTCAGGAAGGAATCAAATGCGTAAACGATGAAAAAGGCAAAATAGGCTGTAACGCCAATTTTGAAGCAAAACATGGAAAACTAGAGTAGCCGTAGTTCAGCCTCTTTCGTTCAGTCGGTGAACGGTTTAAAGCCGCTAGCCTTTTTGGGGCAGCTGCGTGTTAAGTGGAATATATAAATTTTTGGGTAGAAAAACAGCAACAAATAATTATAGGCACGTAATCGATATGTAAAATAGTGTTGGGGTGAAAGACTCTGGTTAGGCGAAGAGGGCTAGAAGCCCAGAAGATGCTTATGTCCATTGCCACTCTCCTCAGAAACACAACTTGGAAGTGCGGAAAGATCGAGCGGCGTGTCGTAAATTACTTGCAGCGTCGGCTTCAAAGGTGCGGGTCTGCTCAAACTCCGGTGAAGGATATGATGCAGGATTTCGAGTTGAGCGGAAAACAGAAGAGCGAGTTCCTCGAGGCGATGAGGCGGCTGGAGAAACGCAACATAATCAAAATCTCGTGGATTTCACCACACAACTAACAAACGCCTAAAAGCTGAGGCGCCCCCGAAATTCTGGAGGATACTGTAACCATCCAGACTTATGTTTAAGAAAAAAAGAGGGATGGTTATTTGCGTTTTCTGTGGTTTCTTTAGTCACCATCTTTTCCGTTTTGGTCGCTTCTGCAGAATGCGTATGCCGACTATGGCTGCAACAGTTGAGAGCAGCAACATTACGCCGATGGTTGAGCCCTCTGGAATTACATCTGACCATGCTACGAGTTCATCAAAGCGTGCAGGTACTTCAGCCATTACGCTAGAATGCATATGTTCGCCGCCCGTTACATTGTACAGGCGATATAGGTTCGAGCGCCCCGCATTGGCAACCGCAGCTTGATACATAATAGACTGGTCAAAAAGCACCTCTGCGTCGCTTGTTCCATGAATAGTTATCACAGGTATCGTTATGTTTGCGTGGTACGCCGGGGAAATGTCTTCGTATGCTTGTGAGTGGGTCGCAGGAGTACCGCCTGTTTCGAGCTCAAGTTCAATTTCACCAGTCACCAAGGAATCTTGGAATGATTCCAGTGATGAATACATATAGGGCGGTACACCCGCACCCAACGCAGTTAATTCTGCTTCAAGCTCAACATCGCTCAGATTAGCCCAACTATCCTTATGAGCGTAATGTTCTTTATAGTCCTTTGGACCAGCTAGGTCGAGAACGCCACTGTAGACGTCAGGGTATTTCTCTCCGAGCAACAAGGCTATGGCTCCACCCATCGATATTCCATAGAGGAAAACTTTTCCCGTGACATTATAGTTGTCGATAATATACATGGTTAAATTGTAGGCGCTGTCCACTCCCTTCGAAACGCATTGACCAACTGCTCCAAAGTCAGATGCTGCAATTGCAAATCCTTCGTTCAGCATAGAACTGCCGAAACTCAACCAAATTACCGGATTTACGGCTGTACTGGTGTATCCTCGGCAGATAATCACCAGCATTCCATTCCATGGGTCAGGCATGCGAAGCACAAAATCCGCATCATCCAATGTGCCAGTATACTCAGTGTATTCAAGAGCAGCCACTTCCTCAATAAACTGTACTCCAGCCAACGCAGATAAAATTAATACTGAAACAAGCAGAGAAGTTAAACAGGTTACCTTAACTTTTGTGCTATTGCAATTTTTCTTCCTCAATTTTTTCACCCCACTCTGATTTTTCCTAGAGGATAGAATACTCTGATAACAGAAATGATACTCTCCCCTCTCTCTTTTAATGCAATTTTAGGTGTTTCTAGTATGTTGTATTAAAGATTTGCTGAATTATATTCCAGAAAATCTTCTATCTAAACAGATTGCAATTTTTTGACTTGGACATACCTTACATTCAACATCAAAAATGCGCACGCTATCAAAGTTTGCGCTATCACCATAACAATGACATTTATAATGGTGGGGGATGCTGTTTGTATATCGGGGGATGATGTAGCCGTCCCAGACCGACCTTAACGGGAATGAAGACTAATAGGCTGGCAGACCCCTTCTCATTGAAAGTAACAACAGTGATGTCCTGTTTTAGATGCGGATTTCGGTATAGTACGGTGTTGCAGGTTCAGGTTTTCTTTTCCTTTTGGCAATCATACCTAAAACTATTCCAGCAGCAAAACCGCCTATGTGCGCCCCGTAAGCAACGTTGCCGCTCATGCCTAGCCATGTGTACAGCAGTTGTAGGATAAACCAGAAGCCGAGAAAGAAGACCGCTGGTACACTCACCACAGTTATAACAATAGCAAAAATCAAGGTCTGGATACGTGACCTGGGGTACAGCAGGATGTATGCTCCCATAACGCCGGAGATGGCTCCTGAAGCGCCCAGCGTGGGAATTTGAAGGCCAGCAGATGATGTGATTGTTAGGATGTGGGCAAGGTCCGCAACCAGACCGCAGACAAAATAGAACAGCAGAAAACGGATGTGCCCCAGAAAGTCCTCTATGTTGTCTCCGAAGATGTAGAGGTAGAGCATGTTGCCGCCTATGTGAAAAATGTCGGCGTGAAGAAACAGGGATGTGAAGAGGGTGTGAAGGTTTTTTCCTTGGATTATCTCGGCTGGAACCATGGCGAAACTGTCATAGATCCAGTTTGCGAATAGATTTACGCTGGTGTCTTCAGAGAAAAAGGTGTAGAGCAGCAAGGGGATAAAAGCCAAGAAATTTGCCACTATGAGAATCCGCGTTATGTGCGGAGTGGTTTTGGAACGATTTGCGTCCCGAATAGGGATCAAAAGCTTTCCCCCAACCTAAGATGAGACGTGACTGCTAAACTCTAATTAGATGATGACCTTGATTCAAAAGCTTTTGTGGAGGTCAGTAACTTTTTTGGTCGTGCCATTTGTTGTCTGGCGAACAGGGTAAAAGAGTCATGAAAATTTTTTGTTTCAGTTTCCCTTTATCGTGTTATTCTTCTGGAATCTGTTGATAACGAGTTTTCTATCTTTCTGGCAAGTAAGAGGAATAGTGCCCAGCTGATGAAACCGTATGTCAGCCCGTTTGTTAAGGCTTCCATGTAAGGTATGTATTCTGCGGGTGGTGTTTCAAGAAGTGTGGTGATCATGTTTCCGGGGAATAGAGGAATCGGGACGGCTATTGAGGCGCAGGTGAACAGTATGAAAAAGGCAATAAAGATTGGTGTTGCTTTCATGTTTCTGTCCCAGTTACGCCTTTACGTTGTGTCCCCCTAATCCATATATTAAATCTTAATACGTAATAAACCTTTTCGTATTTCAGTTCAACACAAATACACCAACCAATCTGCGAACACCAAAACGAACCAATAACACATTTACGCTGTCAAGGTTGCACGTTTTCGGTAATATACAGAAGATTCATTATTCAGGTTCCCGTTTTCTAAATTCATGAACCCGCTGAACTTCGCCGCCACAGTCATTATCCTAAGCGCCTCGGGCGCCTTGGCTCCCGGACCACTATTCTTTGTAACAGTCTCTCACGGCATCAAATCGGGAACCAAAAGCGGCATACTCTTCTCCATAGCCCACAGCCTAGTCGAATTCAGCCTAGTCATGCTATTAGCCCTAGGACTCCTAAGCGTCGCAAACGTGCCCGCAGTCAGGCTCGCCGTGGGAGTTGCCGGAGGAGCGGCTCTCATAGTTTTCGGCGCCATGCAAATACGCGGTTCATTCTCGTACAAACCCGAAGAAACAAAAACTGGGCAAACCGCTACCCGAAACCTCTTTTTGATTGGCTTGGCATTAACGGGCCTGAATCCTTACTTTATTGTCTGGTGGCTCACTGTTGGCGCAAACCTGATTTTTATCTCTCTCGAGTTCGCGGGCTTAGCCGGTGTCGTTTTCATGTTTGCCTGTCACATTTGGGTGGACTACGCATGGCTCATTCTAGTTTCCGGCTTCGCCAAGAGGAGCTCCAAGATTTTACAGTTCAGGTGGTACCGCATATTGATGGCGGTTTTCGGGCTGGTTCTAATCTACTTCGGCACATCCTTTCTCATAGACTCCATAAACTTTTGAAACACAGCAAACCAAATCTAACTCTCAGCTTCAGAGATTCAGCTGGCTAAAATATTGAATATAGATTGTAGCTTCTGAAGCATTAAATTTGTGACCCACAGACTTTGGGTTTGAGGAGCGCACACATACCACCCACTTGAGAGAAGGATGGCTATCTCAATGATTAGCCTTTGTCCTTTTCTTTTGTGTGCGCTCTTCCCCACAAAGTTATGGTGTGGTTGAAATGTTTATGTTGTTATGTGTAGTGTGCTGGTATGTACAATGGACAGTTATGCGTGTATGCCATCGATTTTTGCTCCGCAGTACGTGCATGTTGAATTTTTGATTTTGTTTTCCATGATTTGGTAGCCGAATCTGCGGATCAGCAGTTTTCCGCAGTTGTGGCAGTAGGTGTTTTCTCCGTCTTCTCCGGGCACGTTTCCTTCATAGACGTATCTTAGCCCTGCCTCTAATCCAATCTGTCTTGCCTTCCGCAGAGTCGCGACGGGCGTTCTAGGCTGGTCCATGAGCTTATAGGTGGGATGGAACTGGGTGATGTGCCAGGGCGTATCCTCGCCCACCTCTTTGATGAACTCCGCAATTTTCCTCAGTTCCTCCTCTGAATCGTTCAATGTTGGGATAATCAGTGTCGTTATTTCAATCCAGATTCCTAGGCTCTTGTAGAGTCGGATGGAATCCAGCACAGGCTTCAGGCGGGCTCCGCATCTCTTCCTGTAAAACTCGTCGCTGAAGCTCTTCAGGTCGATGTTGGCGGCATCCAAGTACGGGCTAATCTCCTTCAGCGCTTCTGGGGTGATGTAGCCGTTCGTCACGAAAACGTTCCTGATTCCCTCCTTTTTTGCATGCTTGGCTGTGTCGTAGGCGTACTCGAAGAAGATGGTGGGTTCGCTGTAGGTGTAGGCTATGCTCCTGCAGTTGCTTAGTTTAGCCGCCAAAACAATCTCCTCAGGCGACACATCCTGCCCAACGATTATGCCCCGCTCTCTGGGCAACTGAGAAAGGTCGTAGTTTTGGCAGTTGTCGCATCGGAAGTTGCATCCCACAGTTGCTATACTATAGGACTTGGAGCCGGGAAGAAAATTGAATAACGGCTTCTTCTCTATGGGATCCACGGAACGAGCAGCAATCCTGCCGTACACGAGACTGTAAAGTTTACCGTCCCTGTTCTCCCTGACCCCACATATCCCCCTATTAGAATCAGCGATTCGAGAGCAACGGTGACTACACAGATTGCACTTGACCATTTTGTCATCTAGTTTTTCGTAAAACATCGCTTCCCTCAACACAGAAGCCCCCAACCTAAATTATAACAGGGAAACAACGCACTTAAACTTTCAAAAAGACTTCTCAGCCAGATTCTCCTTTCAACTGATTTTGCTCTTTTTCGTGGTTATAACGTCCACATTTTTAATCTTCCCAGTGGAGGTTCGCGGGTTGAGAGCAAATGATATAGCCCAAGAACAACATATTGTATTGACGAGAAAGGTGATTTTTATTGGCTAAATTTATGGTAAAAATTGACCACTCTGTCTGTCAGGGGTTCGGCGCATGCGTTGAATTATGCTCCAAGTTCAAGCTTTCCGATGAGGATGGAAAGTCTCATGTCGAAGGCGCAAAAAAGGTCTCCAATGGAGAAGCCGTAGAACTAGACGAGCTAGACTGCCACAAACAGGCAGCTGAAGCCTGCCCCTTCAATGCTATTCACATCATTAACTTGGAGACAGACGAGAAACTCATCTAACCGTAGGTGAGCAAGTTGATAGTTAACAAGATTTCGTTGCTGGTTGGCGGAGAGGCTGGAGCAGGAATAACCCGTTCCGGCTTTCTCTTCGCCAAAACCTGCCTAAGAGGAGGACTCTACGTCTTCGGCGCCAACGACTACCAATCGCTCATAAGGGGAGGACACAACTTCTACACAGTCAGAGCCGACAGCGAACAGGTTTACTCCCAAGCAGACAACATAGACCTCCTCATAGCACTAAACAAAGAAACCATTCTCCTCCACAAAGACGAACTGGTCCCAAACGCTGGAGTAATCTACGACGGAGACCAGATTGAATTAACCGATGAAGAGCTTGGAAGAGACGACGTAAAACTCTACCCTGTGCCTCTGCGAAGCATAGTCAAGATGCTTGAAGGACCACAAATCATGGAGAACACGGTGGCTTTAGGAGCAGTAATCGCCCTCCTAGACTACGACCTCGAACTCTTGAATGGCGTGTTAAGGGACACCTTCAGCCCGAAAACGGCTGAACTGAACATAGAAGCCGCAAAACAGGGGTACAACTACGCCAGAGAACACTACGGAAACAGTTTCGGATACAGACTAAAGAAAACAGGCTCAGCCGGCAAAAAAAGAATCTTCCTCACCGGAAACGAGGCAATAGGCTTAGGAGCACTCAACGCAGGCTGCAAACTCTACGCGACGTATCCCATGACGCCAGCCACCTCCATACTACACTTCCTGGCGCCCCTAGACAGACAATACAAGATGATTGTAATCCAAACTGAAAACGAAATAGCTGCAGTCAACATGGTCGCCGGCGCCTCCTATGCCGGAGTACGATCCATGACAGCCACGTCTGGAGGAGGATTCTGTCTCATGAGCGAGGGGCTGGGCATGATCGGGATGACTGAAACTTCGCCTGTTATCGTCCTGGTGCAGAGACCTGGACCCAGCACAGGGCTTCCCACCTACAGTGGGCAGGGAGACCTCAGATTCGCCATCCACGCTTCTCAGGGAGAGTTTCCCAGAGTTGTAATCGCGCCGGGAAATGTCGAGGAATGTTTCTGCAAGACCATCGAAGCCTTCAACTTGGCAGAGAAATTTCAGATTCCAGCTTTAATCATCTCGGACAAGTATCTGGCGGAGAGCAATGGAACCGCTGAGCCTTTTGACCAGAGCAGAATCGGAATCGACCGTGGAAAACTGATAACCGAAACCGAGTACACGGGAGAGGAAGAGTACAAGCGGCATAAGTTCACTGAAGACGGCGTCTCGTCCAGAGCAATGCCCGGAACGAAAGGCGCGATAGTGCGAACCAATGCTGACGAGCACAACGAACTCGGATACACAACCGAAGACCCTGTTTTGACAATTAAAATGGCTGATAAACGGTTTAAGAAACTGGATGCTCTAACCAAAGAACTGGAAAATTATGAAACGACTAAGCTTTATGGTGCAGAGGAAGCAGATGCAACGATTATTGGATGGGGCTCCACGAAGGGACCCATAAGAGAAGCCATGAAAATTCTCAGCGAGGAAGACATCACAGTCAATTATCTGCAAATCGTGT
>CAYVVO010000158.1:0-3032 GCA_964455275.1 uncultured Candidatus Bathyarchaeia archaeon
GGTGTTTGTGGGAGAGGGAGTGTACTTCTTGGGAACAATCTGCTGGCTGATCGCCGCATCCATGGGTTACGTTTCTTTAGTCTCCGCATTCGCAGGCTTACAGCACTTATTCGTCTTCGTCTATGTGCTATTTTCAAGTTTGTTCGTGCCAAAACTCCTCAAAGAGGAAATAACTGGAGGCGTAGTTGCGTTGAAAATTTCTGCAATAGCCTTAATGTTCGCAGGAACTTGGTTAATAACGGTGTGACTTTGTAAATGTATTGTGAAAATTGGCGTCAGCTATTTTGTAGGTTAGGTGACTAATCTTAACTAAGGCAACTAATTGAGGCGAAGTTAGCAGTCTCAGGGACTGTTTATCTATCTTTCCTAACAGCTGCAACTATTGCCGACAACACAATTAGGAATACTGATAGCAATAATGCTGACGGGAACTCGGGGATTGACACGTTTTGGGTGAATGTGGCTGTGACTGTTTTGTTTCCATCCATAACAAGAATTGTATTTCCTGTACCCGATGCATCCCCGCTCCATTCGCTGAAACCCCAGCCCTCAGAGGGTATTGCTTCAAGAGAAACAGTTGCACCAGATAAGTGTGTTCCGTTGCTTGGAGACACTGTGCCCTCGCCAGCAACAAGCATTGTCAAAGTGTATTCGTTTTGGGTGAATGTGGCTGTAACAGTTTTGCTGCTATCCATGATGATTGTGGTGTTTCCAGTTCCTGATGCATCCCCGCTCCATTCGCTGAAACTCCAGCCCTCAGCACCTATCGCCTCAAGAGGAACGGTTGTGCCCTGAACATAAATTCCGTTGCCCGGAGAAACGGTTCCCTCACCAACAACGAGCATTGTTAGCGTGTAAGAAGGAGGTGGAATGGGAGTGAATGCTATGTTTTTTACGACGTTTCCGTCATCCACCGTCAAGGTTCCTGATAATGCCGAAGATGATGTGTAGCCGCTGGGGACGCCGACAGAATAAGCGTAGACCCCGTTTGGCGCAGAAAAGGTGATTAGATCGGAAGTAGACGTTTGGGGCACACCATTAAACGTGACCGACCAGCTAGTACCAGCAGCTAAACCGGATTCAACAAAGGCAACAGTATAGTAAGTGCCTGCCATGTAAGTGACTGCTCTCATACCAAAAATATGTACATCACCGCCATCTGAGCCTACAAAAGCAATGTCCTTTGCAACCGCAGGAGACGCCCCCACGTAGCTTCCTGTTGTGTAGCTACACAGAGTTTGTTTTGTTGTGGGCGTTGTTGAAATTGAGTAGCCGCTGTGCGTCGAATCATGACGGAAGCTTTGCTGTCGATCGATTGATGTGAAATCACAGTTAGCGATCTCAATATTGAATAAGCATATGCATGTTGACAGCAACAAAATGCATGTTAATAGTGAAACTTTTGTTCTCTTCCCTTGTCTCATTGTTAGCGCTCCCCATTACCCACTGTAGATGCTTTTTAATTGTTGTATTTATTATTTATTGATTATAAATCCATAAAAATAATATGTATTTCATTATCGGTGAATTAAACGATTGAAAAATGCCTAAAAGAGTGGGCAAACATTGAACTTCAGCCTTACAACACATTCGAGTAGCGCCACAATAGTTAGCGGTAGCATACTATACACTAATTTATTGTTTTGTAAACCTTGATGAAACATCGGCTTGTTTGAGGTAACCTGAGTTGCTGTTTTAATAGACAATATGCTGGTTGATCGCCGCATCATTGGGTTACGTCTCTTCGGTCCCCGCGTTTGCAGCAAAACACTGTCACTTTTCCAATTTGACGATTCCGTCTGCTTTACCTAGGTAAACTAGGTCTGCCATTCCAAGGAAGAGACCTGTCTCGATTACGCCGGGGATAAGCTTGAGCCGCCTATTCAGCCCTTCAGCATCGGCTATAGCCCCAAAATCCACATCAACAATGTAGTTGCCGTTATCCGTAACCACTGCACCAACCTTTCCTTTGGACTCCCGCAGAAGCGGCTTCCCACCCAACTCCTTTATATCCGCCGTAGCTGATGCCAAGGCAAAGGGCAAAACCTCCACCGGAACCCGGCAGTCTGCTCCCAGTTTTTCCACCAGTTTCGTCTCATCCGCAACTACAACAAACTGCTTGGCTGCTGAGGCAACAATCTTCTCTCTGGTCAATGCTCCGCCCCCGCCCTTAATCAAGTTGAGTTTCTGGTCAATCTGGTCAGCGCCATCTATATCCAAATCAAGAACAGGATTCTCATCTAGGGTCGTAAGGGGAATGCCTGACTGCACAGCCAGCATCATGGCTTGACTGGAGCTTGGGACTCCCAGAACCTGTAACCCTTCCTGAAGCATCCGGCGCCCTATCTCTTTGATGACATAAGCAGCTGTGCTTCCACTACCCAGCCCTACAACAAAACCGTCTTCCACATGCTTAACCGCTTCCAAAGCTACCCTTCGCTTAGCTTCTTCTCTCCAAGTCACCTTTTCAGGCCTCAGTTTCCATTTGCCCCAGCCGCTCCAAAACCTTTTCTACCTCAGATTTAATCTGCTCAATTCTCTCTTCAGCCTCACTTTTCTTCGGCTTCGAGGGCTTCCGCGTCCTTTTGGCTTTTTCAGGTCTAGAAGACGGAAACTCTGGTGAAGGTTTGGGGACCTCAGGTTTCGGCTTTATGCCCAGGTTCACCCTCAAGCCCCCTATCTTCTTGTTTATCTCATCGAAACGGTTATTGAACAGTTTGATAAGGTCGTCTTGCATGGATTCCAGTTCGTGGAGGGTTACAACTGACTCTTTTTCGGTGATGGATTCTTTGATCTCTCGCATCCTCTGCTTGTAATTCTCTGCTAAGCGGTCTCTTTCCTTCTCGTCTATCTTGCCTTCAGCCTGGGCTTCGTAGATGCGTCGGATGCCGAAACTGAGGATTTCCCTCTCCACGTCTAATATTCTGAGTTCCTTTCTAGATTTCTGAGCGTCGAAAGGTGTAACGGTTCGTTCTCCCTTCAGGGGCAATATCGCGGCACTCTCGAAAACTTCCGGCGGTTCTGTGCTGATG
>CAYVVO010000159.1:0-6363 GCA_964455275.1 uncultured Candidatus Bathyarchaeia archaeon
GCAGGAGGCTCTTCACTGGATGATTGGCAGGGACAGAAAAAAGGCTTCCATCGGGGTGCACAACTTGGATGCTGTTGAGCCCCCCTTCTCGTATGTTACCTGTGCCCCAGACGAAATCAGGTTCGTTCCGTTAGACAAGACAGAGGAGATGACTCCGCGGGAAGTCTTGGAAAAACATGAGAAAGGCATGGCATACAAAAGCGAAGTGGACTGGGCTTCAAGGTACCCATTAATTGTGGATCGAAATGGCGATGTTCTCTCTTTTCCGCCCATAATCAACGGCGAATTGACCCGTGTTGGTGAGGATACGCGGAACCTTTTCATCGACGTCACCGGCACCGAACTGAACGCCATCTCAAGAAGCTTGAACGTTCTCGTCACTGCCTTAGCGGACATGGGCGGCACCATAGAGAGTGTTCCTGTTGAATATTCTGACCACGTTTTGGTTACTCCAGACCTTACTCCACAAAAGATGAAGCTGCACGTGGATTACTCCAACGAACGTTTGGGTCTCAACTTTTCGGCGGCGCAAACCATAGAAGCATTGCAGAAGTCTAGACTTGACGCAAAAAAGGTTGAAGCGGGAGTTTTGGATGTTACGATTCCCGCGTACCGAACCGACATACTGCATGAAATCGATTTGGTGGAAGAGGTCGCCATCGGCTACGGCTACTATAATCTGACACCAACAATTCCTGCGACGGTGACAACAGGCAAGCAGCACCGGGTCAGTGAAGTAGCTGCGGATGTTCGGCAGATAATGGTTGGTTTAGGTTTCGTGGAAGCCCTGAACTTCATTCTCGCCAACGAAGTTGACCACTACCAGAAGATGAGACGAAAAGCTGAAAACTTGGTAACTTTGGCGAACCCTGTTTCCACCGAATATTCGATAATACGGAACGACCTGTTGCCTAGCCTAATGAAGAACTTGGCAGACAGTAAACACCACGTTTTTCCTCAGCGAATGTTCGAAGTCTCCGACGTAATCAAACTCGATGACAACTCTGAAACAGGCACACAACGGAGAATACACGCAGCCGCAGTTTCTTCTCATCCAACAGCCAACTTCACCGAAATCAAGTCCATTCTTGAATCTTTGCTGATGAACCTTGGCTTGAAAAAGTGGACTGTAAAGGAGGCTGAGCATCCGAGCTTCTTGCAGGGAAGAGCAGCCACGGTTTCATTCAAGGGCACTGAACTTGGCGTTGTCGGAGAGGTTCACCCAAAGGTCCTCAACAACTTTGAACTGGAAAACCCCACAGGCGCCTTCGAAATAGACCTCCAAAAAATAATTGTCGCCAAGTGAAAGCTCCTTTTTTGGATAGAAAAGCTTAATGTTCTCTTATGTTAGTCTCTTTATTTGCGATGATAGGTGGGCTGGAGCATAATCCCGCCGGAACCTTAATGGGCTCATGCAGACGGACCCGACAGAGGATGGTGACTTTCATCTACCGTTGACGAAGGGTTTACCCAGGCATGGGACACGGTGGGCGCGGGCAAAACCCAACCCACGTTTGAGAGAGCTCATCTGAGAAGAGCGCCTAGCTCCGACTGTGAGGGTGAGAGTTAGTTACGTGGGACACAAAGCCCGCGATACTTATATCTCCAGAAAAGTTGAACGTCCATTCTGTTTTTGTTGGATCAAATAGCTTTTCAACAGGCTTCCATGATTGAAGTAGCAGAGGATGATTAGAATCAAGAGAGGCGAAACTGTGTGGAAACTCATGATGAGACGGTGAGCGCATTAGAAGAGCTTGTCAAAAAAGTCCTCAAGGATCATAGAGGCAAAGAATACTCGGGAAAAGCGTACAAAAAGCTTGTTGATGACGCTAAGGGCATCGCAGAAGAGCTTGAGAACGAAATCCAAAAAGGGAACAATAAAAAAGAAAACGTTGACGAAAAAGCTGTTAACGCTTTCATCCAGTACTACGCTGTTGAACATGGAATTGAGTTAGACAAAAAGCTTTCATGGCACAGTTGCAGAATCTAGCCTCACATCATGCTTCGCGCTGAACAAACTAATGCTTGTAGCTTGGGAAAAGCTCCTTAGGACCTGGAATATAAATTGCCTCAGAGTATGTTTCCGCGAACATCAAGTCTGCAAGAAGGTCGATGTACAGCATTTTCTGTGCTATGGCGTTAGCATGTTCCCGCTTCTCCATAGACAAAAGTGTAGCGTATGCACCTGAAAGTGAGCCGTTGCCTATTGGGCGGGTCTTCACGTTCGGGAACTCGGGAAAAATCCCCAGTTTAATCGCATTCTCCAGATTAGTGTACGCCCCGAAAGCTCCTGCAAGATACAAGTTCTTAACATCGTAGATTGAGACCCTAAATTTCCTCATCAAAACCATTATCCCCCCCAAAGCGGCTCCCTTGGAGTCCATGAGATACTCCATGTCCTGCTGCGTTACCACTATGTCTTTACCGATCGCCGTCTTCTCTGCTGGAACTATAACATACTCCAGTCCATTTCTCCCCTCTCTAACCAGCGGCGTTCGCCCCGCAACAATCTTTCCACTGAAATCAAGGACGCCAACCTGAAACATCTCCGCTGCGGCGTCGATGATTCCTGAGCCGCAGATACCTATTGGGGGTTCGTCCCCGATAACTTGGTATTCTGCCTCAAGGGATTCTGGGTCGATTTTAACGTGTTCTATTGCGCCACGCATCGCTCGCATCCCAAATCTGACGCCTGCCCCCTCGAAGGCGGGACCAGATGCGACGGAGCATGATACGAGCCAATCGCTGTTCCCGAACATGATTTCCCCATTTGTTCCCATATCGACGCAAAGAGATATTTCGTCAGTGTCATACATTCCAGAGGCTACTACATCACCGATGGCGTCTCCTCCCAAGAATCGACTCACATTGGGGAGACAATAAACATGAGCCTCCTGGTTTGTGTGGAGCCCCAGTTCCTTAGCTTTTTTGATGATTGGGCTCCTAGGAACCTTGTCGTTCGCATCCACAAACCAAAGGTAATCTACGTCTACCCCAGCTAACAGGTGGTTCATAACCGTGTTTCCACCCGCTGAAACGCTTGTGATTTCCTCGTTTTTGATTCCAGCGCTGGATGTAAGGCTGTTCACAAGATCGTTTATGGTTTGGACGGCTGCCTGCTTGAGCTTCTGCAATCCATTTTCGGCTTTACGCGAAAAAGCGATCCTTGTAACTAACGTTTCCCCGTAGGTAATCTGGCTGTTCAACGCCGAAGCTTTGCCCAAAATCTTCCCGTTCATCAAATCGATAAGAAGCACCACGATTGTTGTGGTTCCCACGTCGATGGCGAGACCATAGTTTGAGCCTGTTCTGTCGCCTGATTCAACGTAGATGATTTCAGGAGGCGTACTCCCTCTGCTTAAGGTCGCCGTTATTGTTGGTTCTTTCATCCGGAGAAGCTTGTCGTAGATGTCGCCGCTAACCTTTGGACTTGGACCTGAGTAATCATGAAGTCTAATCTGGCGACGCTCACCGCTTTGGGCGGGCAGCAAGGTCAGGAGATATTTTTTGGACTCGGGATCAATTTTATCTATTGTCATTTCCGAACTGAGAAGTATTTTAGGGCTGGCGATTCGACTTTCAACAGGAATTGTAAACTCGCCGTCGCTTAAGACGCGGATTTGGCAAGCAAGATAGTAGCCTTCAGATATTTCCTGAGGCGAAAGCCAGTCTTTATACTTGGTTGATACATGGGAGACTTCGCCTTTGTTGAGAATCACTTTACATGTTCCACAATCGCCGTCTCCGCCGCATATACTTCTAATGTTTATGCCAGCCTCTCTGATTGCATCCAGCAGTATCGTCCCCCGCTCTACCTCAACCATTTTATCCATGGGATTGAAGATGACTTTTACGCGTTCAACCATTTCCTAAATCTCCATAAGCAAACTCCAGTTGCCTACATCTCTTCAACATACACCACTTACTTACTCATAAAAGCTTTCAATCTCACCTTTACGTGAATAGACTTAACTCTTCAAAGAAGGCGCACACCTTAACCAACCGCTTCTTTGATAAGTGCAAAACGATTTTAACCCAAAACATCCATTCTAAACTTATGAAGCACGTCCAAATAAAGGCGTTTGACTTGCCCAGCGCTTGGTATCAGGCAGTAAATCAGATCTATAGAGAAGGAGACGTATTTAGGGTTGAAAAGGGCTCCGAAATTACTCTGACAAAGAAACTGTCAGTTAGCCTTGAAATAGATCATCCGGAGCATCGACCCTTGATTGATGAGAAGGCTCCCTGCGACCTAAAATACGTTGAGGAAGTCTATCTATCATACCTTTTCCTCCCAGAAAAAAGCCCCGAAGAAAGCTACACCTACGGCGAAAGAATGAGGAAACCCGTTGATCAAATAGGAGAAGTTGTAAACAAATACAAAGAATTCAAGGGTGACAGACAAAACATCATAGTGCTGAGGATACCCCAAGACTTAGGGATACCCGACCCGCCCTGCCTAACCATCATCGACACAGAAATATACGAGGACAGTCTCCATTTCTTCCCCTACTTCCGATCTTGGGACTGCTACGCAGGTTTACCCGCCAACCTAGCTGGGCTGCAAATCCTTAAGGAGCACATGGCTAAAGAAATAGGTGTGAAACCGGGTAAAACAGTTGCATACTCAAAAAATCTGCACCTTTACGAGAGACAACTCCAGTTTGCAGAAAAACGTGTAAAGAGAAAAGCCGATTCTAAAAAATGGTGGAAAGATGTAGAAGAATCCTAGTCCGATTAAATCTTTTTCACCTAAGACAACACGTTTTTTGGGTCAAAGGCTTCTAGTGGTTATTTTCCGAAAAGTTAAATAAGAGTTTTCGTAATTCACTACATTCTTAACTAGTTTAAAGGTGATTAAACGATTGACCAAAAAAGGTTTGCACGTGAAAGCAAAGGAATTGAAGACAAACGTTGCTGTTATAAAAAATCTGGAACTTTCAATCGGCAAGATCGTCGATGAAACCTGGGAAGAACCTGAAGGTCCAACCCCTTTCCCCTCAATTACTGATTTAAGAGATTGGGACTTCAAGCTTCTCAACAAATACAAACCATTTTATCTGCCCTTCTGTGACGTCTGCTGTCTATGCACATTCGGAAAGTGTGACCTATCAGGAGACAAACGAGGGGCATGTGGATTGAACATGGCTGCCCAGCAGTCGCGGATTGTTCTCCTCGCCTGCTGTATCGGAGCCGCCACCCACACAGCCCACGCCCGACACTTAGTTCATCACCTGATAGAGAAATATGGAGAAGACGTCCCCCTCGACCAAGGAGGATTGAACATAGACATAGAAGCGCCGGTAACACGTCTGGTATGCGGCATCAGACCCAAAACCCTCGGAGATTTGGAGGATGCCATAGATTGGGCTGAACAAGAAGTTACTCACTGCCTTTCTGCTACCCACACTGGGCAAGAGGGAAGCAACATTGACTTCGAATCAAAAGCTTTCCACGCTGGAATGGCAGATCAAGTTGGAATGGAAATCGCGGATATAGCCCAGATTTCAGTTTACAATTTTCCAAAAGCTGATCCCGAAGCTCCACTCATCGAATTAGGCTACGGAATAGCAGATTTTAAAAAACCAACAATTCTGGTTATCGGTCATAACGTTCCCTCCAGCGTTGGAATAATTGATTACCTGAACAAAAAACGGCTTTTGAATGAAGTAGAAGTTGTTGGAATCTGTTGTACAGCCATCGACCTCACCCGGTACAGCACCGCCGCTAAGATAGTTGGTCCAATTTCTTGGCAACTGCGCTACATACGCAGCGGATTAGCCGACCTTATTGTAGTGGATGAGCAGTGTATTCGGGCAGACACCTTAGAAGAAGCACAAAAAGTCAACACCCCTGTAATTGCGTCAAGTCCCAAAAACTGTCTGGGGCTCGAAAACAGCACTGATAAACCTGCGGGTGAACTCGTATCGGCTTTAGTGGAAGGCAAGGTTCCTGGCGTGCTTATATTTGATCCTGACAAGGTTGGAGAAGTTGCAGTTGAAACTGCTATGGCTGTTGCCCCGAAAAGAAACAAGTTCAGTATAATTCCAGAGACAGAGGAGATAATTGCGGCAGGTAAAGCTTGCACTGGATGTAACGAGTGTATTCGAGCCTGCCCCAACAACCAACCTATCCCCGAAGCCATGAAAGCAGCAGCAAAAGGCGACCTCACCCCCCTCGCCGCTATCCTCGAAGAATGTGTAGGATGCGCCCGCTGTGACAGCGCATGCCCCAACGACTTCCCCCTCCACAGCTTCATGGTGAAGGCGGGAGAAAAGAATTTGTGGGAAGAGAAGTTCAAGATGCGCGCAGGACGAGGCGCCATTCAAGATGTGGAGATAAGAGAAGTTGGCGGTCCTATAG
>CAYVVO010000160.1:0-10427 GCA_964455275.1 uncultured Candidatus Bathyarchaeia archaeon
GTCACTGATCAGGTGAAACAGAAGTTGAAGAAGGAAAAGTTTGACATGATTTACACCTGCGGTCCAGAACAGATGATGTACAGCATGTTCCTTCTGGCAGAACAACATAACGTTCCTCTTCAGGCTAGTCTGGAGCGGATAATGCGTTGCGCCATCGGCTTGTGCGGCAGCTGCCAAATCGGCAAACTGAGAGTCTGCAAAGACGGTCCAGTTCTGAACTCTGAGCAGCTGAGAAGCGTCAAAGAGGAGTTCGGGAAATTTCAGCTAGACTTGACGGGAAAAAGAATCAAACTCCAATAAAGGATACGCGCAGGAAAGTTGCGGATGGTTTACCCAAAAAAGGTCCATTTCGGAGACCACATTTTCCTTGTTGATGAGCACGTTTACGAGCCTGCTGAGGACACTTTTCTGATTGCCGAAAAGATGAGGGTTAAAGAAGACGACACGGTTTTGGATATGGGAACTGGCTGCGGCATTCTAGCTGTGTTGGCGGCGGAAAAAGCAAAAAGCGTCGTGGCTGTCGACGTGAACCCGTATGCCCTCCAATGCGCCGCCAAAAACGCGGAAAGTAATGGTGTTAAGGAGAGGATAGAGTTTCGGCGTGGAGACCTGTTTCAGTCCATCAAACAGAATGAGCGGTTCAGCCTGATACTTTTCAACGCGCCGTACCTGCCTTCTGAGCCAGATGAGGAAAAAAGCTGGATAGGAAAAGCGTGGGCGGGGGGACAAAACGGAAGAAAAATCGTTGACCGATTCGTAATGGATGCCCCCAAATTTTTGGCTGCTGGAGGCAGGATTCAGCTTGTTCAATCTTCGCTCTCTAACGTAAACAGAACAATAGAGATGTTCAGTGAATTGGATTTGCGGGCGATGGTTATTGCTCAAGTTAAGGTTGCATTCGAGAGCATAGTTTTGGTTGAAGCAAAACGCTAGATGCTTTGGCTGAGAATCAGAGTTCAAGGTCGCTAGTTTTCGCTAGAGACGAAAGCGCCACAACCCCGGTAAACCAAACTATAAACGTGGAATACCAAACTGGAAAAGTTGTCGCGTAATTGCAGATAAGATTATGGTACACGGAAACAAGAAATAGGGATATCCAGCAACCTACAGTCCAAAACAGCTTTACGTGCTTCATGACCCATACAGAGCATCCATGCCCGTAAAAGAGTTAAGAATCACAAATAAGGTCCAAAAATATTGATTCAACGTAAGCTTCTAAATATCAAAGTGAACACGTCTTTATGTAAATAGAATTCTGTTTGGGCGAGAAAACAGTTTTGGAGACTGATTTTCTTTCACACTGAACATTAGGTTTGAATAAACATTATTTTGGCTGTTGTCCGGTATCGACTGAGGTCGCATGAGATACGGATTTGTTCAGAACTGAAATGTCCTAAGGCACAGACTTAGTTGGCGTTGACCCGTCTGTTAGTGAGTTTCTGATTGGTCACAGTGTTAATCCGTTGAAGTATAACAACATTATGAGTGACCACAACTATACGAAGGAGCAGTATCACAAGGCTTTGCCGTGGTTGAATGTTTTGAGCAAGAATCCATGGAGTAAGCGTATGATGGAACTGGAGCGGAAAATCAGGATACTGGATGACCAGAGACTAGCAAAGTTTCTGAGGAAAGTTAGACAAAAAAAGATAGGGTTTGGTTAAGATGTTGTACCTCCAGAATCTATTCTTTGCTTGCAGCAATCAAACACAAATTTTTGTCAATAATGTTCTTTTGTTTTATTTCAAATCCTGCTTGTTTAAGCAAAGTGATCATCTGCGGGTAGTTGGTGCCGTGAATTTCTATAATGATCCGATTAATTCTTTCTAAAGTTCCATCCTCTATTGCTTTAGGCAAAATAATCCATTCAGCACCTTCACAATCCATCTTCATCAGGTCAACGCAGGGCAGATGTTCCACAATATCATTTAGAGCGGTCAGTTTCACTTTGTAGCTTTTTCCAGCCAACTTTCTAGTGATTGTTGACCCGCCCAAATTGCGACCCCTATCCAGTTCTGCGAACCCGTTTTCTGCGCCAACAGCCTCATTCACCAAATCGATTTTCGACTCTAAACCGTTTAACTGGATATTCTCTGTTGCTAGAGCGTACAGAGGGGGAGAGGGTTCGTAGGAAACCACTTTTTTTGCGCCTTTACAAGCGAAATAGATTGGTGTGTCTCCGATAAAACCGCCAACATCCAGCACTGTCTGGTCTTCTACATTAAAGAATCCGTAACATTCGTCAACAAAAGTTTCATACAGCTCTATAACGCCACTTGGAAATGGAATATGGAAACGTTGACCTTGTATTTTTACATATATTTTGCCGTTGTCTTTGTAGAACCTCATTTTGTCTTGAGCCTTGTAATATGTGTCCATTACAACGGCGTCTCTGCCGACTCGAAAGCGAACATTAAGCTGCCGGTCAACAAACAAATCGTCTCGAATTCACCTCATTTTGTCACCGTTGGTCAACAGTAAATCCATTATCTTCAGGAAATGAAACCGTTTCGTTAGTCTTCGAATCGGCAGTGCAGTGACACCGCAACCTCGCAGGGCTAGGCTGGCTTTGATTGTGAAACGTTGCGTAGTTGATTTGAACATGCTTTTTCTGGATACAGGTTTCGGTTTAATCTGTTATAACGTTTGTTCCCTGAGTCATAAGATTGTTTTCATTGATTCTAGTTTAGAAGACATGCTTGGTTTTTCTACCAAACTGGATGTGATTATTTTTTTATCCCTATGCTGAGAGGTAATTTGTCTCCAGCCTTCGGCAAATCAACCATAACGAAGCTTCCTCTTCGCTGGGTGGATAATAGATAAAAAGGATTGTAACTTCTGAATAATTAAACCATTACCTATTTTTTTCTTTCAGACAGCCATGTTCTAAAGTGGAACATAATCACGTCTTTCGTGCAGGCGTTAGATGCAAGGTACTCTTTGAAAGCTAAGCCTTTGTCTCTGAGAAACTCTCGGAAAAGCGCCTCTTCGTCAACATTGGCGAAGGAAAAATGGTCTTTGAAACCGTATCGCACCCTGAAACTCTGTGGACCCGATTGTTCAGTCGCCTTCACCTCCACATTGAAGGCTCCGCTAATGTCCTCTAGCTCGTGGATGAAGTCTTCAAAGTAGTCGTTTACGCCGCAGCTCTGGCAGAATGGTCCCTTAAACTCGATGATGAAGCCGTCTTCTTTTATTCCGACAAGCTTCGCCGTTGCTTCAGGGCTTCGATGTCTGTTGTAAACTTCTATGGCTCTTAAAACAGCATCATTCAAATGAGCGTCCACTGCACCATTCATTGAGGCTTCCCTGTAACCTCCAAAACTTTTTCGCATATTTCAAGTTTTCCAGTCTTCACAATTGTTTGTGCACATCAGATTGTTACCAAAAGAAAGCAGCGTTAAATCGCCTCAAATTTAACTCTTCTTTGGTCATCAACCCGTTTAGCCAAGCCCATGGACTCCAGTTGGCACAGCCGCATGTGAACGTACGCCCTCGCATAACCCAGCTTTTTGGCTATTTCTTTCGGTGCTGCGGGTTCCCCAAAGAAATGCATGGTCAAGTAAATCTTTTTTAGCGGATCGCTTAGCTTAACTGCGTTCTCCAGAACCTTTCTAGGCAGTTTCTCAACGTTTACATTCAACGTCATTCCGAACCACCAGAATTATCGGCGCCAATGCCGCTGCGAGTTTGTTTTCTGCTCAATTTTTTTCATCCTGTTTTGTCTGTCTTTGGATAGTATTGTGATGTTGCGATTAAAAGATTTTCTATGTACGGTACATTGACGGTATGTATTTAGTTTCGTTGCATACTCGGGAAACGCGCTCGGAGAAGGACCACATTACCCAACAGCGGGTGTACGCCCGGTCAGGTATAATTTTTTTAAGAGCGAACAGATAGTTGTTTGTTAGCTCTTGAGGGATACGATTGTCCTACTACGTTTACATTCTTCGCTGTAAGGACGGCAGCTACTACACTGGACACGCAAAAGATGTGGAAAAACGGTTTGAACTGCACAAGAAGGGGCGAGGAGCAAGATACACCCGAATGCATGAACCTGAAAAACTGGTTTACATGGAAGAGTTTGAGAGCCGAGGCGACGCTATGAGGCGAGAACGGCGAATCAAAACGCTCAGCCACAACAAAAAACAGCGACTAATAAACAACAATAGCAAATCGGCTGCCTGTTAACCAAAGCTGTATAACGGGTAAGCCGTTAAAACGCTTAGATGGGAAAAAATAAAAGCGGAGAAACTGTGAGGGCTACGAGAACCATGGTACTATATGTGGTGTACAGAGCTCCCGTAGAATCTAAGCGTAGAAGCACTCTTCCCCATCGCTTAAAGGCGCTTGGCTGTCAACAGTTGCATAGGGCATTCTGGAAAATCGATGAAAAGAAAGCCCACAGAGTCCTAAAAGTGCTGGAGAACAATCAGCCCATACTTCTGAAGCGGCTAAGGGAGATCAAGAACCCACAGTTGGCTAGAAAGAAGGAATTCACCGGGTTCGGAAGCTTAGTATTGGTGATGTTTAAGCTTCCCAAAGAAGCAAACAGAGAGAAAGTGAAAAATTTTCTTAGAAGGGCACCCTGCATACGTTTACGCCGTTCTGTTTACGCCTTTTGCCAGAAACATCGCTTTTATGACAAAGAACAGAAACTTGTTGACGCCTTGAAATTCGTTAACTTCATCAAAGCACTTGGAGGAGAGGTTAAAATTATTTCGCGAGTGGTAATCGTGAACAGGGAATCTGCTAAAAGACTGCTGCAAGAAACTAGAGAACACGTTGAAAAAGAGGTCGTTAAGATTGTTGGGTCATGCAAAGAGCTCTACATGAAAGCCCGCAATGGAGACGATTTAGGGCTATTACGTGACCGTTTTTCTAGAATCAGAAGGAGATTCTCAACTCTAAAGAAGGTCGCCGCCTTTTATGAAGGATGGCTTAAAATAGACTTTTCGAAAAAACTAATGAGAGCATATCACGCTCTAAGAAAGGTTAACTCTCTTATTCAACGGAAACAATGATGAAGCATAATCGTTGGCGCCTCAAACCATTTTGACAATAGTTTAAAAGCAATCATGACCATATTATATATAGAATCTTCAAAAACGTCGGGAATTCTATATCTTTTAGCTTCCCGCGGAATCAGGCGTCTGTGTAGGATGAAAATGAGTAAGCTGTCAAGCAAAATTAGAGTGGTTTCAAACCCCAAAAAAGTTGAGAGTTGCCCAGAGAAGGGTCTGCATTTTTACAAAAATTATGCGTCAGTAGTTTCTGAGACTCTACAGAAACCGATATTCCAGAGATTTCTCGACTGGGTAATCAAGAGGGAAAAAATTGAGAAAAACGCTGTCAAGGATATTCAGGTTAGGGTTTTTCCGTTTCAAAAAGAAAACGGTAAGTCCGTTGCCGGAAGATGCAATAACGAGGGCGTAATCCTGATTTTTCCCAAAAAACGGAGTTTTCTCAAGAAAAAGATGCAGGTTCACAAAAAGGAGAAGGTTTGTTTTTATCTCAAAAGTAGGGCTATGGCTGCTTTGATACATGAGCTTCTTCACGTGAAATATGAGAGTGATGAAGGCAAAGTGAGGAAGCTTACAAAGAAATACTTTAGCATCTTTATCCGCCACCAAAGCACGAGCACCCAGAAGGTGCATAGCATCCAAAAGATACTGTTTGCAGTTTAGGTTGCGTTTAAATTTATTAACAGCAGCTTATTGGCTGAATCCATCCTAAATTCAAAAGTAATTCGGTCAATAAGCCAAAATTGACTGTCTAACATCAAATAATGGAATAAAAACAGTTTATTCCCTTTTAAAAGGTTGAATATTCATTTTTTTGACGTAATAACCTAAAATCTCCTTTCATATCCAAAAAAAAGCGGTTTTTGCCCCCTTTTTCAGGTGCGTAAATCTTATTTGATTTTTGCGGGGTCGCTCTTTCAAGGAGACCTTAACGGAGGTGGAACAGTATGGTGTTTGAAGAAGAAGATTGGGAAGACTGGGAAGAAGAAGACGAAAAAGAGGAAGATTGGTAAGTACTCCGCAGCTAGCCACGAACTCCTGAGAGGGAGTTGAGCCGGATGCCCAAAAAGGGGAAGAAAGGAAAGAAAAAGAGTAAAGAATCATAGAACACGTAAACTAACATAAACGGATTTTTTTAATCACGTTTTTTATATTAGACTCCGCCTTAAACAGGCGACACAAAAAGAAAAAGAGATGATGTACTCACCATCGTCTTTTGTATAACCCTTTGATTGCAGCTTTTTCGATGCTGCGTTTTTCGACTTTGTCTAAGAAGTTGCGTTTGTTGACGCCCTCTAGGCGCTCGGTGTCGAGGGCATAGATGGTGAAGAAGTACCGGTGAGTTCCTGAAGGCGGGCAGGGTCCACCGTAGGGTCTTTTGCCGAAGTCGTTCTCCACCTCTTTGGCTCCCTCAGGTAAAGTTCCGCGCTCAATTTCTCTTAGTTCCTTAGAGATGTCATAGACAAGCCAGTGAATCCACGCTCCTCCCGGCGCATCCGGGTCCGTGACAGCTAACGCAAAACTTTTTGTTTCCTCAGGAACGTCTTCCCATGAAAGCTGCGGAGAGATGTTTCTTCCGTCGCAGGTAAATTCAGAGGGGATGCTGCCGTTATCTACAAAATCTTTGCTCTTCAATTTCACCTAAAATCCCCAAACTCACTTTCGTGGCGTCTCATAAAAAACTTGTTGGGTATTATATTTACTGTAAATGTTTAGGGGCGGTGACAAATTATATCTAGGCAAACCGCTTTAGTATTAAATATGTGGCGTTAGGGGTAGATTTTGATGGAAGAGCTTCGAGAAGTTGGAAAAGTGGCGCATTTCTTCAGCAAGATAAATGTGGCGGTTATAGATTTAACGGGCAGTATTTCGGTTGGGGATCAGATTTTCATCAAGGGGCCTACCACAGACATTGAACAGACCGTAGATTCTATGGAGATAGAACATGAGAAGGTTAAGCAGGCAACAGCGGGTCATAGCGTCGGAATGAAAGTGAAAGGTCGGGTAAGAGAGAGCGACATCGTCTACAAGAGAGAGTGAAATCCACTGCATCTTCTGACTTCACAATACATATCTTCGTAGTCGTCACAGTTGATTAAAGAAAGGTGATCTTATGTTAGAGACCATGCCCGACACAAGCCTCCAGAACATCATCAAATTCTTGGAAATAACAGGAATTCTGAAACAAACAGAAAGAACAGGATGGGTCCAAGTTGGAGTGTATCAACCCGAATCCGTTGCAGACCACACCTTCAGAACAGCATTCCTCTGCATGCTATACGCTGACATGGAAGCCTTAGACCCATTAAAGCTGATTAGAATGGCATTGCTCCATGACCTCCCCGAAGCCGTAATCGGGGACTTGACGCCTCCACAAAAGACAGCGGAAACCAAAGAGAAGGAGGAAACCGCAATAAACCATATCTTAAGCCTTCTGCCCAAGAAGCAGAGGGAAAACTACTTAGCCGCTTGGAAAGAATACCAAAAGGGAAAGACGAGAGAGGCGAAAGCCGTGCGGCAGCTAGAGAAGATTGAGATGGCTCTGCAAGCCAAAGAGTACGAAAAAATGGGGACAACAAGCAAAAATTTGGAGCGCTTCATCAAATCCGCAGAGGAGGCTACCGCTTGGCCTGAGTTGAAACGGCTTCTTTCCTGTGTTTTGGAGGAAACGTAACATGAGTTTCAGGGAAAGATGGACAAAAGAGTTCGCCAAGATGCTGACAGAGGAGGAAAAAAAAGCTTTCAATCTATGGATGGAATTCTCGCGGGGACAAATCTCGGAATCCGAATTCCAGTCTAAGATGGACATTAAGATCATGCCCAAGATGCTCGGCAAGATGAGCGCAGCCCGAATGAATGCACTAGAGGACGAGGTTGAGCGCCTGAGGAAAAGAGTGGCAAGTTTAGAAGATAGGCTACACAAAAAGTCTTGAAGCAACCCGCTTACAGAATCATTTGCGAGTGGGCTTACGAGGCTTTCCGGCTCTGCCCTGCAACCTGCGGGAACGTTGCTGCCGTTCGGGTTGTCGTTTTTCTCTTCTTAGGAAGTCGCCTATGTCCAGAATATTCTTTACAGCAACCTTGTTTGCATCAGCCTCTTCGCTAAGATTACAGGTTGTTTTGCCGAATCCTAAACATTCATTGTGTTCGTTCAGAATCAGCGTATAGTCGCCTTTTTTCAACTTGTTTCCTTCGAGTATGCCCTTTTTGAATATGTCCCTTCCGCAGATGAAAAGCCAAGCCGTCTTCTTGTCAACCACCATCTTGTTCGCTTTGGTCTCCGCGATCATTGATAACAAAAGAAAGCTTGGAAAGAAACTTGCGCCCTTCACTGCTCCAAGATAGGAGCCAGCATAGAAGAAGCTTTCTGGAACATGATGTTTCAGCTTTTTAGACAAAAGGTAGTATCTGTTTCTGTTCCTGACAATATGGCTCGCATCCAAGGCGATGCTTGCGTTAAATTGCCCCACAAAATCTTTAATTTCCTTCATTACCCACACGCCTGCCTTCTGAGTTTGCAGACAAAGAAACCTTGAGTTTGTCCAGGCCAGATTCTTCTGCACTTTTCTATGGAGTGGTCAAGTTCTCTGCCGAAAACGTTTGTTAACCCTTTTTCTCCGTGACAGTTTATTGTTTCAACTTCAACATTCAAATTGGCTATCGCCCAGTCAATGTTCAACTCGTTCTCTTCTGGCTCCAGCGAACAGGTAGCATAAACCAGTTCTCCATCCTCTTTTGTGACTTCAACCGCCTCAGCTAGGATTTGCCTCTGCCGTCCAGCGTTCCTCTCCACATCTTTAAGGCTTCTCTTATTGAACCACCCCTTATCGGTTACATAGTTGCCTGAACAGGGGACATCCAGAAGAACACAATCAAATTTCATGCTCATCTTTGAGGCTTCTCTTGCATCCATCTGATAAACTGCCGTGTTTGTCACCCGGCTGCGTTCCAGCTGGTTTGCTAGTGCAAACATTTTTCGCTTTTTAAGTTCAAGCGCCACGATTACGCCGCTGTCGTTCATGATGTCCGCTAACTGAACAGTTTTTCCGCCAGGAGATGCACAGGCATCCAGAACCGTTTTGTCTTCCAGTTCAGTGAATAATGTGGCTGGGATTTGGGCGGCTGCCTCCTGAATCGAGTATAAGCCCAAAAGGTATTCCGCTGTTGCGCCAACAGAAAACTTGCTTTTGCGTATCCAGTAGCCGTCTTGGAGAAACGGAATTTTTTCTAGAGCTATTCCCAAAGATTGCAGTCGGTTTACAACATCATCTCTGCCTGCGTTCATGGTGTTTATTCTGATTGCTTGCTGGGGATTGACTTGCTTGTAGGTCCACCCTAGTTTCTGGTATCGATTAACGAAAAATGGTTTGCCGGACATCAAAGGAATAGAACACGGTTGCGCTAATAAAACTTGGTGCCTCGATGCAGCGTAAAAAATGCTGTGGCAAACCCTGTTTTTGTAACTACCGTTTGTTGGCTCATACATGTTTCAAGGCAAAAAATAAGTTCTGACCGCCCAATTTAATTGGGGGCAGTTTAGGCGATGTATAAACTCGAGAGAACTGACGCGCTTATAATTGTGGATGTACAAAACTGTTTTTGCCCGGGCGGTGAACTCCCAGTTAAGGAAGGCGACAAAATTATTCCCACAATAAACAAATATATCCACAAGTTTCAGAAAGCTGGAGCAAAAATTTATGCAACAAGAGACTGGCATCCTCCTGACCACAAATCTTTCAAAGATTACGGTGGAATATGGCCGCCTCATTGCCTGAAAGGAAGCAAAGGAGCAGAATTTCGTTCCGACTTGAAGCTTCCCGAAGAAACTACTGTAATTTCGACAGGAGACAAGCCTTCTTTGGATGGATACTCCGGCTTTGATCACACCAACCTAGAACGTAAACTGAAAGGGGATGGGATTGACAGAGTTTTCGTTGGTGGGCTGGCAACTGATTATTGCGTGAAATACACTGTTCTGGATGCTGTGGAGAAAAGTTTTGAAGTCGTATTGTTGACTGATGCTATTAAGGGGGTGAACAGGAAGCCTGGCGATGCGGAAAGGGCTATCGGCGAGATGGTGAAGAAGGGAGCCGAAAAAGCAACACTGTCTGAGATTGCATAGGTTCTGCTAATTCAAGATTTGTCTTGTTTAGGTGCACAAAATTATCGTTTAATCCGATTTTGGTGTAGTGTAACTATTTATACCCCCCGCCGTGATTAAAAGACAAACAGAGAGGAGGATGAATCGGAGAAATGAGCAGCAACTGTGTGTTCTGCAAAATAGTCAAAGGCGACATCAAACCGCACACAGTCTTTGAGGACAAAAAAACATTAGCTTTTCTGGACGCTAACCCTTTAGCAAAAGGGCACACCCTGATTATCCCCAAAATTCATGTCTCCAAG
>CAYVVO010000161.1:0-3096 GCA_964455275.1 uncultured Candidatus Bathyarchaeia archaeon
GTCCTGTCTGTCGTCTTTTATCTGGCAGGCAATGTTGTGGTTGGAAGCGGTAGAGCCAGCTTCAAGGATGCCTTTGCAATCTCTGTTCTCGGAACCCTTGTTTTGATTGTTTGCCTCTCGGTTTTCAGCTTAGAGGTCGCGATGGTTCTCTCTCTAGTCGCTTGGCTGCTTTTAGTTAGACATTACTATGAAACGGGAATTTTAGGTTCCATCGCCGTGGGATTGATATCGGTGATTATTGCAGTGGTTATTCTGTTTCTTTTGAATGCCCTTCTTGGGAATTCGACACTGGCTTTCAGGTGGTTACCTTTTTTCTTTTGACAGTTTTAAAGCAGTGAGGAGCTGAAGCATTGAACCCGAAGAAAAAAACGGTTATTCTCGGTTTAGTTTTTCTGTTGTTATTGGTTTTTGCCTATGTAGAGAACGGTTCTTTTTTCTATAGTTTAGGAAACGTTTTTGGGAATCCGCCCTTGGCTGTTTTGTTCGTTTTTGTTCATAATGTTTTGGTTGTCTCTCTTATTCTGCTGGGGATGACCTTCTATGTTGAGCTTGTCTTAAATTTCATGCCTAAAAGGGAGATAGAATACGTGGTTCTCGATAACCCACGTATATTTGCTTTTGTTTTCACTATAATGGTCATTTTCATGAGCATCCTCAGGGCAAGCATGCTAGTTTACGGTCAGGTTTTTGTGGACACTCTGCTTCTTGTCATTCTTTTGAGCACTCCAAACGCAATCCTAGAAGGGTTCGGAATATTCCACACCATAGAAAAAACGCTGAAAAGAAAGATGACCATGAAAGCCCTCGCGGCGATCTACACGATTTTTTTCATAGCTGCGGTTATAGAAGTAGGCTACGTGCAACTCCTGATGGCGACAGTCTGAAATGCAGATTACAGCAAGGTTAACTGATTGAAAGGTTTTCGATGTTGTGTTTTGTTCGGCACTTGTGGAGTTGAAAAGGTTTTACCGAAAAAATTTAAGCACCAACACTTAATGGTTGATGTAGTGTGCAGTGTGTTTTTTGGAGGGAAGTGTCATGCGAATTTTTCATCACGCCACCGACGAAGAGGTTAAAAGAGGTCTGACTGCAGACGTTTACTTTTCTAGAACTAAACAAATTCTTGAAGCAAAAAAACTGGATAGGCTCAATGCTCTAGCAGAGGTTACGTCCGGCAAGCTTCCGGAGGGATGGCCTTGGGGGGTTCTCTGCGGAATCGAGGAGGTAGCTCACCTGTTTGAAGGCGTGCCAGTGGATGTTTATGCTATGCCTGAGGGAAGCATCTTCTACCCCGCAGATTACAGGGGCATCAGAGAACCAGTCATGTTTATTGACGGAGCTTACGGAGACTATTGCCTAATGGAGACTCCCCTGCTGGGTCTTATCTGTCAGGCTTCTGGAGTGGCTAGCCGAGCTGCTAGGATAAAGCGGGCTGCAGGAGAAAAGGCTGTTGTGGCTTTTGGGATTCGCCGCATGCATCCGGTTTTGTCTCCTATGCTTGACCGAGCCGCATACATAGGCGGTTTTGATGGTGTGTCCAGCCTTAAGGGAGCCGAAATTATTGGGGAGAAGCCCACGGGAACCATGCCTCACGCGCTTATGATAATGTTTGGAGACCAAGTTAAGGCTTGGAAGGCGTTTGATGAGATCGTATCTTCGGATGTTCCCAGAGTTGCCTTGGTGGACACGTATTATGATGAGAAGGCTGAGTCGATTATGGCTGCTGAAGCCTTGAAGGACAGGCTGTATGGCGTGCGGTTGGACACTCCGGGGTCAAGGAGGGGGAACTTTGTTGACATTATCCGAGAGGTTCGCTGGGAACTGGATGTGAGAGGCTACAAGAACGTTAAGATTTTTGTTTCCGGAGGCCTTGACGAGGAACAGGTTAAAGTTCTAAGCGAAGCTGGAGCAGAGGCTTTCGGCGTGGGAACCGCTGTCAGCAACGCGCCCACTGTAAATTTTGCCATGGACATCGTCGAGCTTGAAGGCAGGCTTGTGGCTAAGCGAGGTAAGTTGGGTGGGAAGAAGCAGGTTTGGAGATGCCCGGAATGTTTGGTGGACACGGTGCTTCCCTTCGGTTCGTCTAAACCTGAATGTCCATTGTGTGGAGGCGAAACGGAGCCGATGCTGAAGCCGCTTATCGAAGGGGGAAAAATTGTTGCGGAGTTGCCGGAGCCTAAAGAAATACGTCAATATGTTCTAGGGCAAACACAGAAGCTCTCAATCAAGAGTTCTACAGAAACACTCTAATCCGTAAGAGTCAGGCCGATTTTCTCATTTTGGATAGGAACAACCATAGAACTAAGCCCATTGTGTCTGCGGTGATCATTGGAACCGCGATTTGTTCCACAACGGTTACGGCTTGAGTGAAAGAGGTTGTCAACACCAAAATCAATACCATGGCGAAAGACTCTAAAATAAACCCGAGAACTGCACCTTTCAGCAAGTACGCTTTTCCCGTTACCCATTTGGAGGCAACCCCTGAGATTACGCCAAGGAGAACCGTGGAAACTGAACAGGGTAAAGCTGTGAAACCGCCTACTGAATATCTGTGGATGCCACCTATCAAGCCAGCAAGCAACCCTGAAAGGGGTCCACCAGCCACGCCTGCCATCATAGACGCCAATTCTCTGACATTAACTATTGCTCCACTTGTTTCGGTGCCCATCAGTGTTCCATAAATGGCAAGCAAACCAAAAACAAGCGTGATTGCAATCTTTCCAATCATGTTGTTTTTTGGGGCTGAAGATTTGAACAATTTCAAGCGGATACAAACGCATCCGACCGCAATCATGAAAGAGGCGGTGCCCAATAAAGTTAAGATGCTTTTGAGGATTTCAATCATTTTCATCCGTTCTTCTTTCAGTTGTAAGACAAATAAAACTTTATTCACTCAGCACACAAAGCCTCAATAATCGCCACGTTAGCGTATTTCTGGCTCCACATCTGCGACTGCATCATCTGAGATTTGATGTTTCAAAACGTTTGCTGCTCTTTATTCTCATCAGGTTACGTTTTACATTGCAGAGCTTAAGCAGAAGGAACCAAATAACTGTGACATGAACATGTGTTCGATTTTCCTATCTGACGCCATTA
>CAYVVO010000162.1:0-2740 GCA_964455275.1 uncultured Candidatus Bathyarchaeia archaeon
CTGAGTACGCCTCGGGTCATCATTATGGCGTCTGCGTATGGAATCAGCGGTTTTATGGTTTCTCCGGGTTTCTCCAGTTTGCGGGTTGGACCCTGAAAGTATCCGTGGTCAACGGGCAGAAAGAGTGCTCTTCCGTCTTTCTGTATGAGCCTGCTTAATCTGTTTTGGATTCCCCAATCCATCATCTTTTTCCTCCCTCATCCTTTGGTCGTACAATTAAATAGCCTTTCTCTATGAGCCAATGATGAAACTCGTACGTAGTGTACCTGCAGCCTGTTTTGCACGTTTTTCTGACTTGTTCATACTCTTCTGAGCCTGACGGATGCTTGTTCAGTTCAACCTGCACGGGACAGGGTATGTCGTTGCAGAATTCTCTCCGCTTATAATCGATGAAACCGTCTATACTCAAATTTATCCCTCTCGAATAGCTCTCATTTTTGAGTATTTAACATATCTTAAGATTAACCCGTTCCAAGAACCATAATTCCCATAAGCCCATTCATATTAGGAGACTACTAATACTTCATTGTTGAAAACAGCCTTTTTCTGCAAAACCTGAGAGAGAAAAATTGCTAACTCATTTTTGATAAACCACTTTTCCGCCTATAATGGTCATCTTTACCTTGATGTCCCCGATTTTGCTGGGCGGAACTGCTGTTGGGTCGCCTGAAAGCACTGTTAGGTCGGCTAGTTTGCCTTCCTCAATCGAACCCTTAACTGTCTCTTCGAAGGATGCGTAGGCTGCGTTAATGGTGTACATCCGTAAAGCCTCATCAACGGTGATTTGCTCCTCAGGAAAGAACTGTCTCGTCACGGCTGCTTGGATACCCTGCAAGGGGCTTAGCGGTTCCATTGGACAGTCCGAGCCGCCTGCAACCCGTATTCCCTCTTTGATCAGCGTTTTGAGGGGATAAAGCCACCTAGCCCTTTCAGACCCTAAACGCTCAACTGCCGCCCATACTGAGAATTCTGAGAGGACACATTTGGGCTGCACAGAAACCATCATCCCCAGTTCTTTGATGCGCTGAATCAACTTGCTGTTGAGAACTGACGCGTGCTCTAGGCGATACCGATGGTCTTTTCTCGGCGCTTCCCTCAAAGCTTTTTCGATAGCGGTCAAAGTTATGTTGATTGCTTGGTCGCCCATGGCGTGCATGACCAAACGAAAGTTGGCTTTGTGAGCCTTAGCAACTAACGCATCCATTTCGTGTTGAGAATACAGCAGCTGCCCCTTCGACTCGGGGTCGTCACTGTAGGGTTCACGCAGAGCCGCTGTGTGTGCGGCTAGGGAGCCGTCTACAAAAACCTTTACGCCCAAGTTTCTATCCTTGTTGTCGCCGGAGCCTGAACTGTTTGTTTGGTCCAGAAGGTTTGCTGGTATTATGGTGTAGACGCGTAGGGGCAACTTGTTTTCTGCACGAAGCCGCTGGATGATTTGGACTTCAGTCAAAGATGTAACTATCCAGTGTATGCTGGTCACTCCCGCTTCCACAATCTTCTTGCAGGCTAAGCTAGCGCCCTCCATAACCTCTTCTTCACTGGGCTCAGGGATCGTTTTCCACACCAGATCCGTTGCCTTTTCTCGCAGAATGCCTGTTGGCTCCCCGCTTTCAGCGGCTTTTTCGATTTTGCCACCTGACGGAGCACGTGTTTCTTTTGTTACACCAGCCAACTCTAACGCTTTGCTGTTAACGACACACACGCGTCCACATTGATGGTAAAGGATCACGGGGTTGTCTGGTGAAGCCTCATCCAAGTCCCTACGGTTTGGGTAACGTTTCTCAGCGAAACGGGCTTGGTCCCATCCGCTGCCGATAATCCATCTTTCTTTAGAGATTTTCTGTGCGCGTTCCCTGATTCTCCGCTGCATCTCTTGGATAGAATCTGCGTCTTTCAAATCGATCCACATCAGGAACTTTCCAAAATCGCCGACGTGAATGTGGGAATCGGTTAAACCGGGGACAACCGTTCTTCCCTGCAAATCTATGACCTTTGTGTCGTCTCCAATCCACCGCCTAATCTCCTCGTTTGTGCCGACCTTAACGATTCTGTCTTTCTTCACGGCTACTGCTTCAGCGCTGGGCTGAGACGAACCCATGGTTAAAACGTTTCCATCCATCAAAACCAAATCTGCCCACACGACAATGTCACCCTTTCACAGCTGGTATACAAACGGCAGCCACCAACTAAATAATCATTCTCAAGACTTTAATAAGCCGCTATTTGTTGCACCGCAAAAATGTTCCTTCAGTTGCTTATGCGCGGTATAAGCATTGGAACATTAAGTTCATATTTCCGATACTCTTCGCCGAATCGCTCTTCTAATTGTTTGTCTTCTTTTTTGGCAAGCCGATAATACAGGATGGCTAGAACTGGCCACAATAGAAGCGTGGAGATGGTGACCCATAGGATGTTCATACCCAGAGTGAGCAGCAGAAACCCTAGGTATTGGGGATGGCGGACGCGTCCATATATTCCGGTTGTTACAAGCTTGCCTTTGGCTCTGTAAATTTTTCTCCAACCAAAGATAATCAGGAGTATGCCTATTAGAATAATGATGTTTGAGAGTGGTAATATGAAGCTTAGAAAAATTGAGGTAAACAGGTCTTCTCCGGTTAAAACTGCCAGAGGGTACCACAGGCAACCTGGAAAAGTTGATCCGAAGAGCCAAGTAAGGATGTACATGGTCAAAGGGAAGCCATACATTTCAACGAAGAGAGCAACTATGAATGCTAGGTAA
>CAYVVO010000163.1:0-9069 GCA_964455275.1 uncultured Candidatus Bathyarchaeia archaeon
GTAAGCCAACGAGTGAACCGTGCGCCCATACCTTAGGTCTCCCATCAACGTGATGTTAAGCCCATCGATTGTTCCTTTCTCTTTCAGTATGGTGTACAAATCCAGCAAAGCTTGAGTCGGATGCTCCTCAGCTCCGGAACCAGCATTTATCACCGGCACATCAGCAAACTCGGCTGCTAATCTGGCTGCTCCCTCCAGCGGATGCCGTAGCACAAGGACGTCAGCGTAGTTTTCGACGACTCTGATTGTGTCTGCCAAGTTTTCGCCTTTCTTGATTGCTGCCACTTTGGGTTCTGCGAAGCCGATGCTGCTTCCTCCCAGTTTGTTCATGGCGGCTTCGAAGCTTAGGCGGGTTCTTGTGCTGGGTTCAAAGAAGAGGGTTGCAAGTATTTTGCCGCGGAGCATGTTTGAGCCGCTTTTGGCTATGGGCTCCATGGAGGCGGCGGTTTTCAGAATGTAATCGATTTCTTCTCGGGTGAAATCTTTGATGGATACTATGTCGCGTCCCTTAAACTGCAAGCCTTACACCAGACACACTTTAGCAACTCACAAATAAATGCTTAATCTATCCAAAGTTGTCTCAGGTGCAGCAAATCAACTCCGCCGGAATTGTTGAGCCTTATTACAAAAAAATTTGCACCCAAAAAAAGCGGATGTGGTTCAACTGTTATTGTGTGGTGTGTTTTCGTCTTTGGATTATGACTACCAGTATGGTTGTCGTCATGAGCAGCGACAGAAGCATCCATGATTGAAACTCTGGGATTGGTTCAACTTCGAAGATGTTGGTGTCAATAATGCTGTACGAGTTTGTGTAGGTTACTGCTGTTTCAATTATGTTCATCTTCATTTCAAATCCTAGGTTCATTCCTGAAGCCTTATCGTATATGTAAGTGAACGTCATATCCTGACCTGCGGCGGAGTAAGTGAAATTGAGGATGTTGACGCTTCTGCTGGTGCCTAGAATCGTTCTGGTCTCTGTTTTGTTGATTGTGTCCGCGGTTGCTGTGTTGAGTATTTTGTCGCCTTCGTTCAGGTTTGCTGCTATGAGGTATCTTTGCCATTCGTTAACCCTGCCCACGTCAATATTGCATATCACCTCAGAGGGGGGAAGAGCCGTGCCATTCATGTAAGCTCCAGTTATACGCAGAGTTACTTCTTTTCCTGAAACTCCAATTACCTCTATCATACTCCAGTCCGGGCTGATTACTGACTCTGCTGGAGTGGTAATCACGTAATCGCCGTATTTTATCCATTGTCCCACTGAAACACCCGGATTATATTCTGTAGCCGATACTGGAATAACGAAAGCTCCCATCAGAAGAAAGCAAACCAAAGGAAAGACAATTTTTAACCTTGAATTCATCATTTTTCCCTCCTGTTCCTGATTTATTACCTCTAGAACTTTTTACTGAACTGGAATCCGCCGCCTTGGCCCTTGTTTTCATTAGCAATCCTTCTGGCGGTTTCTTCTACCTTCTGGTGCATCAGTTCCCATAGCCAATCAGTGAATTCTCGAAGGTTCTTGGTTTGAATCCAAACTTCTCCTGGTCCATAAACTTCGGTGACTAAGCCCTCTCCACCCAGTATTGTAGATTTCAGTCCCCCGAACTTCTTGACGTCATATCTGCATGTGTCGTCGAAGGCTACCAAGTGATAGTTGTCTACGACCAGCGATTCGCCGGCTTTGAGGCTGTGATGATCCATGGCTCCGAAGGCGTTCACGAACATTTGTCCCTCTCCGGAAACCTTAAGCATGAACAGGCTTTGTCCAAACAGTCCCTTCTTGAATCCCTGCCACTCCGTGTCCAAGTGAATGTCCTTTGTGGAGGCTACATAGGCAGACTTCTGAAGAATGATTCCTTTCCCAGCTTTTACCTCAAAAGGTTTTATGTCTCCAACTGGTGCTGGAACGAAGCCGACCTTGCCTGAGCCTTTCTCTGCAATGTACTCGTTGACAAAGAAGGATTCTGCGCCCAGAAGAGTTGTCTTAATGCTCTTCCATAAGCTCTTCTCTTCCCTCTTTCTGGTCTTAACGTTGATTTGAGGCGACATATAGACCATGGCGCCCGCCTCCGCTACGATAACCTCATTGGGGTCCAGATTGACTTCCAGCAACGCGTAAGCTGGACTGTATTTGATTTCATGTTTCACGTTTATCCTCTCCTTCGGTATACCCTAGTATACGTATTGTATTACAATGGTATACTTATATTTAAACATACCGACGCGTTACAAAACCTGACCTGCGGCTGCACTGACAAGAAAGAACAAGTTTATATGTATACATTGGTATACTATACAGTATACTAAACCCAAAAATGGAGGAGTAGAAATGAACGTTGTGCCCGTACGCCTACCCGACAAAATCATCGAAGAAATCGACAGAATGGTTCAAGAAGGATTCTATTCTAACCGCAGCGCTGCCATAAGAATAGTGGTAACCCGCTACGTCCTAGAGGAAGCAGAAAAGACCAGAACGTAACATCCAGTAAGGTCTCGAAAAACAAGATTTTTTGCTGTCGCACTCACCTTTATTCTATTACTGATTCGACAGTCATGTTTAGGACAATTTCTGCTATGTCCATAGAGTACTCCGCTATTCTTCTCACACTCTCAATCACCAACCGAATGTTAGTTGCCTCTTCTATGTTTGTCTCTTTTGACGAAAGCAGCGCCTTCTTCTCCAGAGAAACTATCTTGTTGGCTTTCGCGATAACGCTTTCCGCTAAGCCATAATCAAGCCTAAACAACGATTCTATCGCCGTTTCGAAGGAGGAAATCGCCACCATATTCATTTCTTGGATTGCTTGAAGAAACTCTTCGTCTAACTGTTTTTTGAGTAGCTGAACATTTTTTGCTATGTTGGTGGCGTGGTCAGCTGTTCTTTCCACCATCTTGGTTATGAGTCTGTAGCCGAGGCAATCTCTTGCTGTTTTTAGTCCTATCTCCGTTATTATCCGGGGGTTCTGAATCGCTATCTTCAGCTGCCGTATTATGTATAGATGAAATCTGTTAACCTCATAGTCAGTGGCTCTGACATCCTTTGCCAGTTGGTAATCGATGTTTTTGAGGGCGGTTATGGCATCCTTGTGCATCGACGCTGTTATGATAGCCATTCTCCGCAAAGCGCTGGGAACAGACAATTCGGGGTAACTTAACAGAACCTGCAAAGTCAAGTCTTTGGAGGTGTCAATAACTATTTCTGTTCCCACAAGCATGTTTCGAGCAAAAGTTTTGACAGCGTTTCTTTGTGTCGACAAAATTTCTTTCTGATCTTTTGCTCTTATGTGGATTATGTTGTAGCCCAGCAAATACACAGAAACGGTTTTTCTTATCAGCGCTTCAGAGATGTCTTCTGGAGAAACTTTGATCAGCGCCTCATCTGTTCTTTCCGGTTTTGCCAGTTCTGGAGGCAAAACTGCTAAGGCGCCGTTTTCTTCTTGGCGAATGAGCAACTGGCTGCCTTTTTCAAGCCCGTTTTGGGTAACCCATCTTTTTGGCAACGAGATTACGTAAGTAGAGCCTCCCGTGACCTGAAGCTTTCTTGTTTCACCCTCTTTCAACGAATTATCTCTCATTAGTTTTGCACCCACCATATATAGAGTATATAGACATATGTATATTCCTGTGACAAACTATTTAATCTTTACAACCTTTTTTTCCCACAAAGACCTAGGTACCAAAAAATGAAAAACAAAAACATCGCTGAAACCGAAACAATTCTTGCACGAGTTGCTGGATACCGGTGCAAAATCCAAAAAAAGAGTACCCCTGTTTGCTTGCACACAATCATTCGCAACTTTTGCCGTTTTACTGAAACATGTGTTGGTTGCCTCTTTTCTGTAAGCGAAAGTTTTTTACAGTTTTCTTGAATACTATTGCGAGGCTGGCAGGTATGGATCGGAGAAACAAAAGTCGCCTGAGATTGTTTCCGAAACAGGGGTACATCATGCTGCTTATCGGGATCCTTGTTGGCTTCATGGTTTTCTTGGCGGTCTCCTCAATCATTTCTCAAGGGGGAGGTGGAGGCGGTTCTGGACAGGAAGGCTTACCCTCCAGCATCAGTTTCACGTTTCTTTACACAAGCGAGAAAGACGGGTGGATAAAAGACGTTACACCCGCATTTGAAGACTGGTTTTTCGAACGCTTCGGCATCACAGTTCATGTAGAGCTTGTGGTGACCGGAAGTCATGACAGCGTAAACCTCATCCTTCAGGAGAGTACGCATCCAGCAGCTTGGAGCCCAGCGTCCAGCATCTGGATACCTTACCTGAACCAGAAGTGGTTGGAGGAGCTGGGGAAGCCGCAAGAAATAGCTGTTGACTCCACGTCCCTTGTTTTGTCTCCCGTCGTGATTGGTGGGTGGGCTTCATTCTTCGAAGAGAATGATGTGAATAGCTTCAGCGATTTGTATCGGCTGGCGGAGGCTGGAATCGACTACAAGTATGGACATCCCGATCCGCAGTTAAGTAATGGAGGCGCCATGGCTGAAGTTCTAGAGTTCGCTTCCGCAATCGAAAAGAAACCTGAAGAGTTTACTGTGGACGATTTCAAGAATGAAACTGCCAAGAATTTTGTCAGGGTTATCGAATCCAACGCAGTTATGTACGGAAAAAGCACCGGGTTCTTTGGCAGGTGGGCTGCTGAGAACGGTCCCTCCGCGATTGACTGTTTTACCGTCTACGAAAGCGTGGTTATCAGTAACGCTGACAAAGCTACGCAGAAATGGGGCGATTCATTGGTGGCAGTTTATCCTGAGGATGGAACTCTTCTCTCTGATCACCCCTTTGTTATCTTGAACGCGCCTTGGGTTGACGCTTACCAAAAGTTTGCTGCCTCACAGTATCTTTTCTATCTGCTTCAGGAACAGAATCAAGACAAAGCCCAAGAATACGGGTTTAGACCCGCCAACCCCAACGTCCCCCTGAACGAAGAAATCTTTAGCGAGAAAAACGGCGTTGAATTTGAAATCAACGTTCCAACTTTTCGACCTTTGTCGGGAGAAGCGATGGAAGCCCTTTTCACTGTGTGGTCTGATGTGAAAAACCCGGGAGTGTGACCGCTTTTAGCCAGCCAAAAGGGAAACAAAATCTGCTCTCCCGAATTGGGGTGTCTGCAACCGTAGTAAGTCTCATTGTTTTTGTTTTTTTGCCAAGCTTTTTTCTGATATCATTTACGTTTACCAGATGGCCAGAGGTTTACACAGAAGTTTTCGCTAATCCGCTAATAGGCGACACAAACTGGATACAAATTCAAAAGTATCTTGGTTTATCTTTGCGTCTCGCCATCTCCGCAGTTGCGATTGACCTCATTTTTGGGATTCCTCTTGCCTATATATTGGCTCGAAAGAAGTTCTGGGGAAAAGGGTTCCTTGAGGACCTCATCACCTTCACGTTGGTTATACCCACTTCAGGTTTCGGTTTTGCGACTCTGATGGCATGGACATCAGTTTCTGGAATAGGGGCTCTTTTCGGAAGGGGAATAGTGGAAACAAACTACCTGATTCCCGTTTTCAACGTTCCCTTCATAATGCTGATAGTACACATTGCCTTAACCTTTCCATACATCGTAAAAACTCTTAAAGCCAAACTTGAGGACATGTCAACGCTGTTTGAGCAAGCCTCCGGAACCCTCGGAGCCTCACCTCTCACAACCTTCAGAAAGATCCTGTTTCCGTTAACGTTACCCGCGATTTTTTCGGGAGCAGTTATGGCTTTTGCGAGGTCTCTGGGAGAAACTGGAGCCACGCTGGTAGTGTCAAGCGTCTATACCACGGCGCCCATCGCTGTTATCAGTTGGGTGTCCCAGTTCAAGTTTGGACCTGCCGCTTTCCTAGGCAGCCTGTTAATAATTGTGGCGTCAGCAATAATTCTGCCAGTAGAGTTCATCTTACAGAAGAAGGGGATCACATCATTCTCGTTTTTCTCAACTCTCAACATCGAAAAAAAACTCCTAAAGCTCGAAGATTTTGCCTCTCGGAAACTGTCGCGAGTCAGAGACGCAATCATCATGCTCTTCATCATCATCGTGGTTGTAGTCCCAATAGTTGTTGTCCTGAATTCTGTTGTCCTATCTTGGAGCAGTGACCCGAACACAGGCAAAGTGACAGAAAGCGTAGTCTATCAACTGTTCGGACCATCAAACTACTTCTCCGCCTTGCTAGATGCCACGGTAGTTTCGTTTGCCTCCGCCGCAATTGCAACCTACATCGCAGCTTGCATAGCCATTCCCACAGTGTTCCTGATAAAACGTTACAGGTTTGGTCGTTTCCTCAGAGCCCTGCTTAGAATCCCGCTGATCGTCCCAACGTCAGCCCTTGGTCTATCCATCATCCTTCTGTGGGGTCCAGGCGGGTTGAGGCTCGCAAATCCGGGAATATGGCTTATAATCTTGACACATATAGTGTTCTCTGTTCCTGTGGTAGTTGAGCCTATGCTGGCTACATTCGAAGGGTCTGACATCCCCTTATATGAGGAAGCATCTCGCACCCTAGGCGCCAACCCATACAACACCGTCGAGACAGTTGCTCTTCCTCTGTTGAAGAGAGGAGTCTTAACTGGGGTTATCCTGTCCTTTACCCGCTCCTTGGGAGAAACAGGCGCAACTTTTCTGGTTATGGGCAGCGACACAACAATTCCTCCCCTAGTAGTCAACATGGTTGAATCCCTTGCGATTCCTGCGGCGCTCTTCGCATCAACCTACCTGATTGCAATAGCGTTTGTTCTCCTTATGATTTTCAGAAAGGTGACCACCAGATGAGACAAAATAATATAATTAAAAAATTTCACGTTGAGGTGAACTGAGATGCCTGACGTCGAGTTGAAGAATGTAGTTAAAACCTTTGATAAAGGGCGAATAACCGCTGTCGATCACGTCGACCTGCATGTTCGCGACAAGGAATATCTGACATTGCTCGGACCAAGCGGATGCGGAAAAACAACTACTTTGCGTATGATAGCTGGCTTAGAATTGCCCGATGAAGGCGAAATATTCATCGGCGAACGCCTAGTATCGAATCTTCCCCCAGAATACAGAGACATCGGATACGTTTTTCAGGAGTATGCGCTGTTTCCCCACATGGACGTTTGGGACAACGTCACCTACGGACCGCGCGTAAAAGGATGGGAAGAAGAGAAGAGCGACAAGATCGGACGTGAAATGTTAGAGCTGGTCAGACTCTTTGAGCGAACTGACGCTTTTCCAAGAGAATTAAGTGGAGGAATGAGACAAAGGATTGCCCTAGCTAGAGCATTATCCTCCGGTGCCAAGCTTCTGCTCTTGGATGAGCCCTTAGGCGCCCTAGACGCGAAAATCAGAACAGCCTTGAGGTATGAAATCAGAAAACTGGTGAAAGACCTCCAATTAACAGCGATCCATGTTACTCATGACCAAGCAGAGGCAATGGCGATCTCGGACCGAATTGCTGTGATGAGGAAAGGGAAGATTCTGCAGGTGGGGACCCCTCAGGAACTGTACCTGAATCCTCAGCATATATTCGTGGCGAATTTTGTTGGGGAATCAAATTTCTTAGAGGGTTACGTTGCGGATAGAGTTGACCACAAACTTACTGTGGAACTTCGGGGAGGAATTTCTGTTAAATCTTCGAATCAAGACCACAAAAAGGGAGAAAAGGTGGTTGTCGCAGTAAGACCAGAAGTTCTTTCTATCCATAAAGGGAAAAAGAGCGGGGTAAACTCGATTTTCGGTAACATTGAAGCTTTCAGGTTTGAAGGAAACAATGTTCGATACGAAATTAGGCTTCAAAATGAAGACCTGTTGGTGGTTGTGCGTCCAGCATTAATGGCTGAATGGCTTGATGTGGGAGAGAAAGTCACTGTTGCTTTTCCTGTTGAAAAAAGCTTTGTTTTTTCCTATCCTGAAAGGGGTTTGAGAACGGAGTTGGCTCTAGAGTGAAAGGATGGAAAAGATTTAAGCGGAATGCTTGCACTTTAATTAACAGCAGCTACAGAATGTCTCCTTGTTGAAGGTGAAAGTTTATGGAAAGATGGTTTGCTAAAAGAAGAAAATCTAAGGTGTTGGAAATAGCGGATAGGCAGATGACCTTGGCTATCGACACGGTAATCGAGCTTGAGAAGGCGATTAATGCAGCCTCAAACGGCAACAAGGAAGGAGCGATAGTGTCTTTCAACAAACTGTCTACTGCCGAACATGAAATCGATGAGCTTAGAAGAACAGTTTTCGAGGAGCTTACCCGAGGAAGTCTTCTATCCAAAGACCGCGAAGACATCATGCACCTAGTGAAGAGATTAGATGAGATGGCGGATCACGTCAAGGATGCATCAAGAGCAGTTATTTTGCTTTTAGAGGCAGAAGTGCCAAAGGAAATGTGGAAACAGTTTGCCCAAACCGCCAAAGATTTGGTTAATTGCGCAAAAACTTTGCTTAAGGCAATTGAGAAGTTGGGGACTGATCCCCCGAAGGCTATGGAACTTGCAAAGCAGATCGATAAGATAGAGGGACTGGTGGATGAGAAATACCTGAAATCCAAAGAATTGCTTCTTAAATATTCTAAGGAAGTAGATGCTGCAACAATACTGTTGCTTAAGGACCTCATAGAGGAAATGGAGCATGTCGCCGATGCTTGCGACGACACAGCGGACTACGTCAGAATCTTAACAGTCTCCCGAGAAGCTCCCTAGCATTCCCCTAAACTTTTCTTAGTACACTCTTTTTGTTTTCTCTTATGTCTTCAGTTCTATTCTCTGAACTACAAGACAATTCATGATTCACGGAAAAGCGAACAGCAGCTATAAATAAACTCTTAACTCAATAAAATATAGTATACAGTATCCTGAAGGACCGGGTTAACTTGAGTGAAACTACTTTACGCGTATCAAAAATCAAAGATGGCACAGTAATAGATCACATCACCGCTGGGCATGCCTTGAATGTGTTAAAGATTTTGGGAATCACGGATTACGTCAGCGGCGTCGTGACTGTTGGTATGAATGTGCCCAGCAAAACATTGGGCTTGAAAGACATGGTTAAGATTGAAGGAAGGGAACTGAAATCCAAAGAAGTGGATAAGATAGCTCTGTTGGCTCCCCA